>CALUZR010000007.1 GCA_944325335.1 uncultured Parabacteroides sp.
ATTGTGGACGAAAAATTCTTCCTCTACAGGCTTTCTATGATTTATGCCTACCCACATTGATTTTCCGCTGACCCCAACCTCTCTCTGGAGGTGAAAAAGGGGCACTTTTCGGCGAAAAAACAAGGGTGTATTGGAAGGGGTAAAATAAAGAGGCACAGAAACACGGAGCCTTTAATTCTTGTCTCCGCGCTTCTGCGCCTCTGTGTTTTTATCCTGTGCCTCTTATTATCCTTTCCGAAGGCTTCTCCAAACCAACGCGCTGAGCGTGGCGCCAAAGAAAGGAGCTACGATGAAGAGCCAGAGCTGTTCGAGCGCGACACCACCATCGAAAAGCGCCGGGCCGATGCTTCGTGCCGGATTCACCGACGTTCCGGTAATCGGGATGCAGACGATGTGGATCAGTACCAGCGTAAGTCCGATAGCCAGTCCGGCCAGGTTGCCCGCGCCTTTCTCCTCGTCCGTCGCACCCAAGACTACGAGGACGAAGATGAACGTGAATATCATCTCGGCCAAGAAGGCTTGCAGCATCATGCCGTCCGAGAAGCTATTCGAGCCAGTCGCCGTTGGTCCGCCATGCACGCCTACCGTCACCATAACAGACAAGATAGCCGACGCGATGATGGCCCCAATCACTTGGAACAGCATGTACATGCCTGCATCTTTTCCGTTCATCCGTCCTGAAAGATAGACGCCCAACGTAATCGCCGGGTTGATATGGCACCCAGAGATGCCGCCGATGGTGTATGCCATCGCCACTACCGAAAGCCCGAACGCCAGTGCAACGCCCAACGTCCCGACTCCTGCGCCGACCGTATCAGCCGCTTGGCCTGCAAAGACGGCGCTACCACATCCCATTAGGACAAGTACCATTGTCCCAATCATTTCTGCTATGTACTTTTTCATAGGCTTATTCCTTTAAGTTTATCATTGTAATTCGTCGTGTTTATCGTTGTGTTCAATCCGGAATATAGTCTTCTTTGATAAAAGCATCGTAGACGCGCTTCGGATGGTCGCTTGTCGAGAAACCGATGTCGCCGAAGGTTTGCTGGCGGAAATGCTTTAATTTCAGGTTGTCCATAGCATACTCGCGTAATGTCTTGGCGGTCGTATTGCCATACAACGAGCTGGTCACTTCCTGGTCCAACAGGTTCTCTTTCGGCGTAATCATGGGAAGCAACTTTTGCTCCAGCAATCCGCGGTAAGCGCCTGTATATTCACACCAATAGGAATTATCCTTCTGGAAAAGGCGATAGGTGTATTTCGACCACGCCGTCTTGATCAAGATGCCTTTGTCGGTAATCTCGGCTGTAGCTTCTTGCGGGTAAGCGAAATCACGAATCGTTACAATCTTTTTGCCTTCTTCCGGATGTTCTTCTACTTCCGTAATCCAAAAATCGGAATGCAACAGCTGGTTTTCAATGTCAGCCAAACTTTCTTTTATTTCAAATAGTATTTTCATGACATTTGCCCGTAGGACTTGTTATGAGGTTATTTACTTTTGTATCTTATTGACGTAACAATCCAAGAAGGCAAAAAGTTCACCATTAAGCTTGCCAATGGAAGAAGAAAAATGGTAAGAAAGGCAAATAATCCTTTAGCGAGACGCGCAACGCTTTCAGTGCTTTGGTGATATGGTATTCGACGGCTTTCGGGCTGAGACCGGTTTCGGTGGCAATTTCTTTGACTGATTTGTTTTCATAGCGGCTTAATTCGAAGATGCGGCGCGTCTGCTCGGGCAATTGGCCCAACGTCCGGCGCATGATTTGGCGGATCTCGGCCGAGAAGAGTTCGGTCGGGTCGCACGATTCGAGCGAAGAGATGCGGAGCTGGAGGTCGCGCACCGACGTTTCAGACATTTGCTCCAGCGTGGCCTCATGTAGCATTTCGCGCCGGAGATAGTCGATCGCTTTGTTCCGGAGAATCGTGACCAGCAAAGCCTCCGTTCTCTCTTGTTTGCCGTTGGCGCGAACCAGTTCCCAATATTTGAGGATTGCTTCCACGGCAATATCCTCTGCCGCCAAATCATTGTGCACGTATGATTTAGCAAACAAGAAGGAACGCCGATAGTAGCGTTCGTAGATATGTTGAAACTCTTTTTCGTTCATGTATGCAAAAATAGGAATATTTCCATTACCTTTGTTAAGAAATAAATAGGAAAGATGAAACGGAAGATTGCATTATTTGTCATGAGTTGCCTTTTCCTCTCGTTTTCCCTGCTGCATGCGGAGGAGAAAGGCGTGGTGGTAGGAGCTGAACGGGTCGATGAATGGATACGTTTGCTCGAAGGAAAGCAAGTGGGACTGGTGGTCAATCAAACCTCGGTGCTGCGGGGTGGCGAGGTGCATTTGTTGGATGCGTTAGTGGAAAAGGGCATCCACGTAAAGCGTATCTTCGCACCGGAGCATGGTTTCCGGGGCCGAACGGATGCAGGTGAAGCAGTGGAAGATAGCAAAGATTTAAAGACAGGCATTCCGATTGTCTCCATTTATGGGAAACAAAAGAAGCCAACGGCCCAGCAATTGGAAGGCATCGATGTGGTCGTGTTTGATATCCAAGATGTGGGAGCTCGATTCTATACCTATATTAGTACGATGCACTATGTAATGGAAGCATGTGCTGAAGAGGAAAAGGAAATGATCGTATTCGATCGCCCGAATCCGAATGATTTCGTCGACGGACCGATTCGCCAGCCGGGTTTCCGTTCGTTTGTCGGTTTAGATCCGATTCCGCTTCTACACGGATTAACGATTGGCGAGCTGGCACAGATGATCAATGGAGAGGGTTGGTTAGAAACAGGTGCAAACTCTTGCCAGCTGACGGTGGTCAAACTCTTAAACTGGAAACATGGCGCCCCATATTGGCTTCCCATCAAGCCTTCGCCTAATTTGCCAAACGACCAAGCCGTGCGACTTTATCCTTCGCTTTGCTTCTTCGAGGCAACTCCTTTCAGCGTGGGGCGCGGGACGTATCATCCTTTCCAAATGATTGGTTATCCGGATCCAAAGTTCGGCACATACACATTTACACCCGAATCCTTGCCGGGTTTCGATACGAATCCGTTGCAAAAGGGGAAAACTTGTTACGGTGTGAATTTGCAGGAATATCCGTTTGAGGGCGGATTGACGCTCCACTTCGTCTTGGATTTTTACCATCGGTGCGGAGAGCAGGCTGATTTCTTCTTTTCCCGCCCCAAATGGTTCGACCTGTTGGCTGGAACCGACCAACTGAGGAAGCAAATCGTCCAAGGACTTACCGAAGAGGAAATCCGTGCTTCGTGGCAAGACGACTTGACACGCTACAAAGCCATGCGCCAAAAATATCTTTTATATGAGGAGAAATAATAAACTAAAAAAGCACACAGATAACACAGATTTGACAGATCACCACAGATTCATTTATCAGTTATATGCGTACTTATAAAAGATCTGTGATAATCTGTCAAATCTGTGTTCTGTGTGCCTTTATTCTCTTTTACTTACGGCTTCACCAACACAAACAATACATTGCCGGCTTCATCTACCAGCTGCATCTCGTTCTCCGAAGCTCCGGCCTTAACGGCACGGACGGCATCCATGCCTTGGAGTATCTTGTTCTCCAATTCCAAATCGGGGCATGCCATCATCGTGGTCATGGCCTGAGCAATCCGGATGGCAGACGCATCTTTATCATCCAAGGTAACGGACGTATTGAATATATTGCAACCGGCATTTCCGTGCAATTTGTTTTCGTTCATGTCGAATTCCATAAACGGTGTGTTCTCTGCTACGACCTTCTCACCTTTCACTTCGGTGATGTTCCACTTTCCCGCCAATTGCCGGGCATCTGTTTTAGAAGTCGCACAAGCGAACAATGTCCCGGCCAAAACCGGAACCATCAATGCATACATTAAAAACTTTTTCATCTTCTTGTTCTTTTAAATAGGATGTTTATCGTTTCTATAACAAATAAAATGATTAAAGGTTGTCTCCCGACAACCTTTAATCAACTTGTTAACCTTAAATCTTAATACTATTATGAAAAAACCACGATGCAAATATAGGCATTTCCCGCCATTCTCAGCACATGATTTCTCCGATTTATTGTTAATTGTCTTTAATCCTTATTTCTTGTAATGTGCAACAAAGTAATTATAAACGACTTTTGAGATGTCGGCTATCAGCCGTGCGTTCGTCTTGTCTGTCTCTTGCGAGTTCATCACGAATACGGCTATCGTATAATATTGTCCGTTCGGAAGGACGACAAATCCTATGTCATTGTCTGCCACTTTGATTCCATATTCATTTCGGTCTGAACTTCCAGTCTTGTGTCCCAAAAGGACGTCGTCGGGCAGACCCGCTTTCAGCTTATCTTTTCCAGTGCTGGCGTCTGCCATAGCCCGTTCGAGGAAGAACTTCTGGTTTTTATCGAACATCGGATTCTGCAAGAAGGTCTCCAACAACAAGGCGGCAGCCGAAGGTTTCGTCCAGTTCAGCCATACATTGTCGGTCGATTCATGCATGTCCCGTTCCGTTTGCGTAATCGAAAAATCGGTAATGCCCAAACTACGCACGTATTTATCCGTCGTTTTCGGGCCTCCGATATAGTCAAAAAGGATATCGCATGCATGGTTGTCGCTATCAATCAAGGAATATTTCAGCAAATCGCCAATCGTGATATAAAAGTTTCCCTTTCGGTTAGCATCGTGCATCGGACTGTACATTTCAGTCTTCATGTCCGATTGCTTCACCAGTATTTCCGTAGCCAGCGTCTCCTTTTCCCGGTTGATGTAATCCACGACCGAGAGCGCCTGGTGGAATTTGTACGTGCTCATCATCGGATAGCGGTACATGTCGTTCACCGTTACCAGCTCCGAACCGTTGAATATCACCGCCACGCCTACGGTAGCAGCTTTGCCTTCAATCACTTTCCGCAGTTGGGCTCCCAAATCCTCCGCCTTTCCTGCAAGAGGCAATACCACGAGCAGCAGGAGCAACCAACCGATTCTATACGTCTTTTCCATGACTTCTTTTGATTTATGAGTTACCATGTAATAAAAAACTCCTGGCAAACTTGCCGTCCGCCAAGAGTTCCGTCCATCGTGCGGCTGAAGGGACTCGAACCCCCACGCCGTGAAGCATCAGATCCTAAGTCTGACGTGGCTACCAATTACACCACAGCCGCCTGAAATCGTTGCAAAAGTACGTCTTTCTTTTCAGATATGCAAGCATTGAGGGCGAAAGATGCGTACGCCGGGCGGTATTTTTGCCTCCGCGTTGTCGGCACTTCACCACCTGCCCTATCTACACTTCATATCTTTCCAAAGATAAAAAAATATCTTAGCTAAGATATGAAATTATCTTTCCAAAGATATTTTTTTATCTTAGCTAAGATATGAACTGCCGACAGAACGGAAGACAGAGTGCGTATAGCTTTGTAAAAAGAGGTTGACTACCTTCAGATATGAAAAAACAAAGGCCATCTCAAATTTTATTTTGAGACAGCCTCTTCTTATTCTTTTTATGTTCGCAAACGAATCTTATTCCATCTGGAATTTACGGCTCACTTTGATGAGGTTACAACTAAATACCACCACATTCGATGCTTCCTGGAGCATATTGAGGTAAACCATGCTGACTTTCGTGCTACCGGTTTTGCCTTGTATACGCTTCAATTCCTCTTTCTTGAGTTGTGTCAGCGCGTTATTAAGGCGGGCGGATTCTTCCACCAGTTCAGGTAGCTCGTTGTAATCGTTGCGGTCTACCATATCGGCACATTTCTTCAAATAATTGATGATCCGCATATCAACTGCACCGAAATCACTCTTCTGGACGGCCTCGAGCGGACTAAAGTTATTATCGATATGTTGCTTGCACGGTTCGGCTAAGCGGTTGATACTATACACAATCTCGCTGGCGAAGTCGTTACCTTGATAATAATAAAGTCCCTTTTCGATGGCAATGTCGTGGTCGAGCTGCGTGACACCAAGCGTTCCGACGCGCTTCACTTGTTTCAAATGCGTCTTACGGTCGCGCAAAGCCGCCATGACATGACGAAGTTCCTTCAGGTTCTCGTTCATAAAGCCTTCGACAGAACCTTGCAACGTCTCGGCCGCAAAATAAAGGTCGTCTCGAAGTTCCTCACGGCTATGCTGCCGGAACAGGTTCAAGGCTTCGATCGGATTCTTTGCCTTGCGAAGTTGAGCCACGGTATTGTTTACTTCCGCTTTCAATTGCTCCTTATGTTGTTTTTTCTTATAAAGGAGCTGGCTACGAATCAAGGTATATACCGCCAACGCAATCATGGCCAAAATAGCTGGAGCGCCACCCCAATAGATAATCAGCGTCACGAAGAAACAGATGGTAAACGCCACGCCGGCCGTGATAAACCATCCACCAATCACGGAAAGTACGCCCGTGATGCGGAAGACTGCACTCTCACGTCCCCAAGCCCGGTCGGCCAGCGAAGAACCCATCGCCACCATGAAGGCCACGTAAGTCGTAGACAACGGGAGTTTATAAGAGGTACCCAACGCGATCAACAACCCAGAAAGTACGACATTCACCGCCGCACGTACCAAGTCGAAGCTGGCGCCTTCCGCCAAAATGATCTCTTTATTATTGAAACGGCTATCTACCCAGCGTTGCACCGGCAGCGGAATGACGTTCGTAATCGTCGTGGCCGCATTGGTACAGAGGCGCACCAAGACACGAGCTACAGGCGACGTACCGAAGTTCTCGTCTCCATCCGATTGACGTGCCAAATCGACCGAAGTCTTCACCACATTATGCGCTTTCTTCGAGGTAAGCAAGGCGATTACCATGACAATGCCGGCCCCTACAAGGAAATACCAAGGTGTCTGCGCCGAACCTTGCAGCGAAGTCATCAGGAATGAATCCGGCGTCACCGTCCCGCCCTGCGCCATAAAGTCCGTGTAAGCAGAATATCCAGCGAGCGGCACACCGATGAAGTTCACCAAGTCGTTTCCGGCAAAGGCCAACGCCAAGGCAAACGTGCCAAGCAATACCACCACTTTCAATACGTTTATTTTCATCCAATGCAAGACTTGCATCAAGACAGTCAGGCCGATAAAGCACCACAGCACTACCTTTTCCGTATTTGCAAAGATATAATCTGCAAACGGTCCCTCAAAGAAAGGACTCGACTTCAACCCTTTGATCAACATGAAGTAGATAATCGCCGTAGCCGCCAACCCTCCGAACACGCCAATGAAGTACTTGGCTGTCTTCCGGTAGTTGAACGTAAATAGCAGACGGGAAATGTACTGCACGAGCGTCCCGAAGACAAACGCAATCGCCACCGAGACGAAAATGGCCAGAATCACCGTCAATGCCTTATCCGTATTCATCAGGTTACCCAGCGAAAGAATACCTTCTGCATCGTTGGCCAACTTAACCAACGAATAGGCCACCGTTCCGCCCAAGAGTTCAAACACCAACGAAACCGTAGTCGAAGTTGGCATTCCCAACGAGTTAAAGATGTCCAAAATCACCACATCCGTCAGCATCACCGCGACCAGAATGCACATGATTTCCGAGAAGTAGAAATACTGAGGCTGATAGATGCCATGCCGGGCTATATCCATCATCCCGTTCGAGAGAGAAGCCCCGACCAAAATTCCCACAGCCGCCACAATCATAATGACACGAAACGGGGCTGCTTTAGAACCGATAGAAGCGTTCAAGAAGTTCACGGCGTCATTACTCACTCCCACAGAGAGGTCGAATATCGCCAACACGCCCAAAAATAGGACTAAGAACAAGTAGAATGTTTCCATATAATTAATGCATGTAAATATATTTTGGGGGCAAAGGTACGTAATATCTGTTTCAATCGAGCGAAAAACTTGTTACAAAACCGTTACAAAGCAGTCAACTCGAACAAATGGCTGGAGGTCGCCTGCGTGGAGAAGAGCCGTAGCCCGACCTTCATCAGGTAATCGCCCGAATAGGTTTGCCCGTTTCCACTGAACGAGGATTTCGCGCCCGGCATGAGGTTAATCTCCTCTATCTTATATTGTTTATCCGGATCCAATCCTTGCAGGCGGATGGGGTAAAGCGTCTCAGCGTAACGTGGATGTATATTATAGGTATAGAGGACCGACTTCGTCTGGGTAGCATCCACGTGCATCACCGCCATGTGCTCACCTTCATAAGGAGAGGCCAGACGGTAGAGGTCGCCATCGAGGATGACCGGCTTCAGGCGATGATACGTCTGCACTGCTTGCTGGCAGAACGTGCGTTCTTCATCCGAAAGACCATCCAAGCCGATATCGAAACCGAGCTTGCACATCATCGCCACGTCGACGCGGAACTTCACTGAAGTCTGCCGGTTCCAGCTCGTCACATGTGCGCACATCGCCTTCGAGGGGAAGAACTGCGAGAAGCCCCATTGGATGTAAAGACGTTCCACGGGGTCGGTATTGTCGCTTGCCCAAAACTCGGTGAAGTATTTCAGGGCTTCGTAATCACAGCGCGCCCCGCCGCCCGAGCACAGCATCATGGGCAAGTCGGGGTATTTCGCCTGGATGCGGTCGAGCACCTTATACAATCCGCGGACGTAATCCACATACAGTTGCTCTTGTTTCTCCTTCAAGTAGGGCGAATAGACATTCGTAATCGGGCTGTTGCAATCCCATTTGAAGAAGGCGATACCGGGATTTTCAGACAGCAAGCCATCGACTACGCCATAAACAAAGTCCTGCACCTCCGGATTCGACAAATCCAATACCAATTGGTTCCGATAGTAGTAGGTCTCGCGATTCGGGAGGCGGATAATCCAATCCGGATGTTGCTCAGCCAACTCGCTCTTCGGGTTCACCATCTCCGGCTCGATCCAGATGCCAAACTTAACACCTGCTTTCTCTGCCTCTTTCACCAGGAACGGGATGCCGTGCGGGAGTTTGTTTTCCATGACTTGCCAATCGCCCAGCCCGGCGCGATCGTTGTTGCGCGGGTATTTGTTGCCAAACCAACCGTCGTCCAAGAGGAACATGTCCACACCCAAGTGCTTAGCCTCTTGCATCAAGGCACTCAGTTTCGTTTCGTCAAACTTGAATCCGGTGTTCTCCCAGTTGTTGAGCAGCGTCATGCGGTCTCCTTTCCCATCCTTTAATTGGTAATTACGTGCCCAGGCATGGAAATTGCGGCTGGCCTTTCCGGTCCCTTCGTCGCTGCGGGTAAAGATGAACTCGGGTGTCGTGAACGTCTCGCCCGGCTTCAATTCGTAGCGGGAAGCGTATGGATTGATACCTGAAATGACGCGCAGGTTGTGCACATTATCCACCTCGAACGTGAAGCGGTAATTGCCCGTCCAGCCAATCGTGCCCAATATCACCTCGCCTTGATGTTCCTCAACCGGTTGCCCGATGCCCAATTCAAAGAACGGATACATGTACATCGCGGCACGCGTTCCGAGTTTCGTCTCCAATATCTTTTTGCCGGGGCGGAGCGGCTGCGTGCTCATCTGCATCTCTTTTGCCCAATCGCCGCTATACTCTGTCAGATAATAAGAAGGATTTTCGAAATAGAGAATCGAAGAGGCATATTCCGTCAGGTAGACCGGCTTCTTCTCCTGATGCTGTATTTCAGTCCAAGTCTTGATAATGTTTTCCTTTTTGTAAGCCACATAATGCAGCACGACATGGAGCGGGTATTGTTTGTCTTCCAAGCGGATGAGGGTCTCGGTTGCATTCCCGTCCAACGCCTTTTCCTCCGAAGAGACGAACGTCAGGACCGTACTCCGGTTCCCGTCGCTATGCGTGATGCCTAAGGCCGGTTCGAAATAATCGCCACTGCCGGCCGGGAGGTAAATATCCCAACCCTTTTGCCCCGCGCTTCCGTCCGAACCTCCTTTCCCATAGGGAGAAAGGCGTTCCAAATCCGCTTCGTGCCGGAGCTTTTCGCCCAAATAGGTTTGATACAACCGCCCGTTGGACGCTGCCTGGTAAATCAAATCGGTCTCGTCGGTCGAGATGCGAATTGTCTGCGATTGATTCGCTGTCTGCGCCATCATGTTTCCTGCTAAAAATAACATGACTATTAGAAATAAGTTTTTCTTCATTTGTGTGTATTTTATTGATGATATATTCCGCTTTTTCTTCCTCCGCCTGACGGAGCAACACTCCTCTGGGAGGCGGAGCAACGTTGCTGTGCCACTCGGAGCAATGCTCCTCCGGCACTCGTAGTAGTACTCCTACGGGTGACGTAGTAATACTCCTACGGGTGGCGGAGGAAAACTGCGACGCCCCGCTAACGTCTGCTGAGGTGTCCCGCTAATGCTTGCTGAGGCATTCAGCTAACGTTTGCTGGGCATCCACGCTAACGGTAGCTGGACGGTCAAGCTCGTATTAGCTGCCTTGTTCCGCTTTCTTCACGGCCTTGTAAATGGAATAACCTACCGCACCGAGGAGCAAGAGGAGGATCAGGAAACTGCTGTATGCCTCTACATTAGCTGCTACGATATAGCCCGTAGGCCGGAATTCGAAGACGATTTCATGCTCGCCTGCCGGGACGCGCATCGCCCGCAAGATCCAATCAGCCCGGAAATGGTCCGCCGGCTGGCCGTCGATTGTAGCCTGCCAACCCGGTTGGTAATAAATCTCCGAGAAGACCGCCACTTGCTCCGCCGAAGCCTTTGTCTTGTATATTAACTTGTTCGGGCGATAGGACGTAAGTTGGATCGTAGCCGTGGAATCCGGTTGAGGCACGAAACCTGCGAGTTGGGCAGCAAAACGCTTATCGACGACGGCCGTCTGCTTCGGGTCGATTTCGTTTAACGCGGCAATCTCCGCGTCCGGATTTTCTACCTCGCGCACTTCGCGTACGAACCATGCATTGCCATTGGCGTAAGGGTTGACCAACGGCGGCTGGCTTGGGTTATAAATAATGTAACGCGTATTCAGCATGTTGAGCGAAGGACAAGCCGCAAAGACGGGCAGGAAGTCCGCCGCGCTCTTCACGTTTTGGAACGTGCCGATGATGGAATTGATCTCGTTCTGCAAGCGATGGTCGATCAAATCCTGGTACCGGCGCAGCTTGGCCGCATGGTATCCGCCAATCGAATGGTGGTAGTAAGAGGTTTGCGTTTCGAGGAACGGGCTATTGAGGTTCAAGACGCGATACGAACTCTTGTCTTTCCGGATCTCCTTGTCTGCCACGCTTTCAGCATACACATTCTGGATATCCTTTTTAGGGAAGAAATTCTGTTCGTTCAGGTAACGCTTGTCGACCGTCCACAAATCGATGAAGATCAGGAGCGTCACACCTATACCGACCCACGTAGCCGCCTGCTTCTTATTCTTGGCAATCCAATACCAGGCAATCAAGGCCGCCCCTAAAAGGATGAATACCAGCGAGCGCATCGCATCAGCCGACGCCAACGACGCACGGTCTATCAACAACGCATTGTAGAACTTCTCCGGCAATTGGTATTGCGTGTCATACGTCGAGCGGAAATCCAAGAACAGGCTTGGCATCAACCAGATGATCAACGAAAGGCCACCCGTAATCGCCAATGCAGCAATGAATCCGCGCTTGAAACGTTTCTCGTCTACTTGGTTGCTCAGTATCTCTTTCAATCCCCAAATGCCGATAATCGGTGCGACCATATTCGGAATGACAAGCGCCATCTCGACCGTACGGAACTTATTGTACATAGGCAAGTAATGGAACATGAAATCGTTGAACCACATCAGATTCCGACCCAATGCCAACAACGTCATGAACACCGCCCCGGCGAAGAGCCACCATTTCATCGGACTCCGCACCACAAACATGCCCAAGACAAAGAGGAAGCACACCAACGCCCCGAAGTAAACCGGTCCGGAGGTAAAGCTCTTATCGCCCCAATAGGTAGGCGCTTGGATTTCAGAACCGACCTTCGCACCTGCCATCTTTGCCTCATGATAAAATTCAGAGTCAGGACCTAACATGCCACCCGACGCGCCACCGTAGGCGTTTGGAATCAACGTAGTCAGCAATTCTGCCTTTCCATAGCTCCATGCAAAGGCATAATCCTGATCCAACCCGCTTGATTTCTTCTCTACAATACCTTCCGCATTTGGCTTCGGTGTCAATTCCGACTCGCCACGGATGGAATGTTGCCCCAGCTCCCAGTTGCTATACAAGCCTTTGACCCCAGGCAAAACGGCCAGGACGGCACACACGACCATTATACCCGTCACTTTTCCCAACTCGCCCCACTCCTTCTTCCGTATCTTATTTACCACGAAACCTGCATAAATAAACAGGCATAAAAGGAAGAGATAATAGGTGATTTGTATATGGTTATTGCTTATAGATAAAGCGACACCCAATAGAAATAGCACCGCCCCCCATAAATACTTCCGTTTGAAGAGCAACGCCATGCCCGCGAGCGTGACCGGCATATATCCTATCACATACCCTTTTACGATATGCCCCGCCTCGATAATAATAATATTGTACGAAGCCAACGCAAAGGCAAACGCCCCGGCCAACGCCAACCACCAACTGGCACCCATGATGCACATCAGCAGGTAAAAACATACCAGCCCGACAAATATCATCGACGCGTCCCGGTAACTCAACGATTTGAATACCTTCTCAATCATTTTGTACTGGGGCAAATCCGGAGCCGGATTCCCATACCCTGCCACATAAGGCATACCGCCAAACATGGCATCCGACCACGCGCTGAACTCGCCGGGTGCAGCCGTTTCGGCATATTGTTCCATCTGGCTATTTCCCATACCCGTAGCCTTGATGTCATCACCTTGACGGAGCACCTTCCCATCCAATACCGATGGCGAAAAATAAGCAATCGTAGCTACCAACAGGATAAGCACCGCCACGATGTGCTTCACCGATTTCTTCAATAATTCTTGCATATTATTTTCGTCATTATTTATCCGATTAAACTCTTCCTCTCAGCCATTTTGCCGAATAAAAACGGATGGCAAACCAGCCATGGAGCAAAACCGTGGCAAATTTACCATAATATTTGCACATAATCGCATATCTTTCTTTCAAAGAGGCTTTCCTTTGCTTTGTACTCATTCCATCTTCCAGGAAATGAGAGAGAATCATGTGGGTATTATAAGTCGTTTTCGCCTGCTTGAGGCAACGGATACACCAATCAAAATCTGCACTCAGCCGATAACTTAAATCATACGCAGGTGCAATCTCCCGTTTCGTCACAAACGATTGATGACACACCAACATTCCCATCCGAAAGCTTTTCCACGAAAGTCGTTTCGGAGCTTTCAACCGACGCATGCCCAACATCTTACCCTCTGCATCCACGATAGCTGTCTCACCATAGACCACATCCGGAAGCACACGGCATTTACTTATTTTCGTCACCATCCTTTGTACCGTATCGGCATTCGGAAGCGTATCTCCCGCATTAATGAACCACACATAATCACCCGTCGCATGGCGTAAACCTTTGTTCATTGCATCATAAAGGCCATGATCAGATTCCGTTGTCCAGAAAGCGACACCCGGAGCATATTCACGGATAAGGTCCACCGTTCCATCCGTAGAAGCCCCATCAATCAGGATATACTCTATATTCGGATATGATTGACTCAAAATGCTCAAGATAGTCCGCTCCAACCATTTTGCCGCATTATATGTAATGGTGATAATCGATATTTTAGGTGAAATATTTTGCATAAACTAAATAACGTCTTTGTAATCCACACACTGTCCAAAGTGCCATTTTGGCTCTTTGAAAATCTCAAAATGGCACTTTGAGTGGCACTTTGAATTAAAGTTATTCATTTTAATTCAATCAAAAGTTTCATGGCATTTAAAAGAGATTTCGTTTTTTCAAAAAAAGGAGAAACCTCTTCTTCCGTCCAATCAAATAAATCATCATAATCACCCGACTGACGCATATTGAATAAACGAGAGAATAAACGTCCATCCTCTTTGGATAATAATCCTTTCTTTACAAATTCAGCACCTATTATGTAAATCACGCCAGAATGAGAACGCGCAACAATTCCTTTATCGACTAATAAGGCCGATGCCATATAATATGCCGCATAATATAATCGCGAGGCGGCTAACGACCAATGTCCTAACTGTGCATTATCTTGAGCCTCTTGAAAACTTCCCCAAGATTTTTCAATCCGGTACTCAATAATTGCTTTTCTTTCTTCTATGCTTAGTGTCATAGCTCAATACTTTCTTTTTCTACGTTTTTATAAAAAGGAGTAAAACTCCGTTGTTTCCATTCTTTAAATGTATACAAAATCGGATGAATCATCTCGCCTAACGACCATCCCAATTCAACCAATGGATAGGCCACAGCGTCAAAATCCTCATTTTGTATTTTCTCTTTTTCTAAAAGAATCAAGATATCCCAATCCGAATCGCGATGTTCCTCATTGCGTGCTCGTGAGCCAAAGAGAAAGACTTTTCCTCCTGGAGGCAACACTTGATGTGCTACCCGTTTTATTTCTTTCAATGCTACTCCTGCATTCATTTTAACAACTCCTCATACAATTGCATATACCTCTGAGCCACTACATCTTCCGCATATTCCCGCTTCACTTTCTCCACGCAAGCATCCGATAAACGCTTTTTATCTGGATAATCCAATGCCCAAGCTATTCCACGAGCCAAATCCTCTGCATCCTTATAACGAGCGACATAACCACTTTCCAAATGATCAATCATTTCCGGAATGCCTCCTGTATTAAACCCGACGCAAGGTGTACCGCATGCCATGGATTCCATGATGGTGTTGGGGAGGTTATCTTCTAAAGAAGGTGTAATAAAAACATCCGCACAAGAATAAGCATTTACAATTTGCTCCGTTCCTGACAAATATCCTAAAAGATGGGCTTTAAAAGGAAGTTGCTTGCGCAATTCTTCACCATTACCTCCCATCAATATCACTTCTATATCTAAAAAAGAAGAGCTTAATAAAGAACATGCTTTTATCAAATATTCAAGACCTTTTCGCTCATCCGATACCTTAGCAGCAGCAAATAAAATCAATCGTTTTTCTGAAGGCAATTGAAAATAAGCTCGCGCTTTTATCTGATCTTTTTTTGAAAAGACAGAAATATCAATTGGATTCGGTATCGTATGAAAATACGCTTCTTGTAGCAAAGCACTTTTCTTTCCCTCTTGCATAATCCAATGGCTACAACCTACAAAATGGATTTTACGCCAATCTATCTTTTGTTTCTGCTGAAAAACTTGCTTTGCCAAATCCCAACATGTTCTTTTTTTCAACAAAGAACAAGCTGTACATTGGATTTGATATTTTTCACATACTCCCGGATAATGGCAAATTCCAGTCGCAGGCCAAAGATCGTGCATGGTCCAAACAATAGGTTTACCAGAATTGATAATACGTTTAATATCAGACAACGATAAAAAACCTTGGTTTATCCAATGCAGATGGATAACATCAGCCTTTTTAAAAACATCTTTCTGAGAAATATCTGTACCCGTATCTGCGATAGAAACTTGAAACAAACTCTTTTTAGAAAATAGATTACAAATAAATATCACAAGACGTTCCCATACAAAACGCACATAATTCAACCTCTTGTACAAGTAAGAGGAATTGACAGAAACGACAGCATCATCATCCAAGCCTTTATCCCTTACAAGCATACGAACATTTACACCTTGCTTACGCAAAGCCTGCATTAAACGATTAGCCGCTACTGCTGCTCCGCCTGTTCTATCGGATGTATTTAGGAGTAAGATATTCATTATTACAATTGATATAAAGACAATTGATTATTTATTGCTTCCTGATTATATTCTTCCAACAAATCCAACAACTCAGAATCTGTTATATCCAATTTCTGTAAAGGACCATTTTTCGGATAAATACTCATAAATATGACTCGTTCAGAATTCTTATAAACCAAATAAATCAATCTAAATCCATCCTTACGAGATAGTTTATGTTTCCTATCTGGTAAGCGAAGTTTAATGACAATCAATGGATCATCCAATAATATCATATCTCGATTATTACGAATCACATCTATCGATACATTTTCAAAAGCAGTTTTTATTTCATCTCTTGCTCCAGCATAGACATTACGTTTGGCTTTTAATAAAGCTTGAAGTTGTATCTTAAATGTTGTTATAGCATAATATGTAATCATAGTTATAGGCTTTTAGCCATTGTAACAATAGCGGTATATCGCGGATTTTTTCTCAGATTGATTTTAAAATTTCGAATGTCATGATCAATTTCTTCGATTGCAGAAATATTCATTTGCAACCGTTCTTTACCTTCTTTGAGCCAAAGGTTATCAAATTTATTATATGCTTCCGACAATCCATTTAATGTCTGTAAAAGGACCGACAAATAAGGAACAATTATTTGATAATCGGATTCTGTCATTGTAGGATAAGAACCATACAATAGGTCATATAAACTATCCAACTGATTATTCAATCGAGTCAAAGCACCTTTATGTTCTATCATATTCGGATCCAACATATCTAACCGATGCGCAAAAGAACGTTTACTTATACGCACAATGGATTTTGATATTAATTCTGTCTGACACATCATTTTCACTTTCAATTACAATTAATTCGCATTTACATTTCCAACAAATACCTCACCAACCTTTTATAAGAAAAGAAATTATTTCGAATGGCTTTCTTATCTATTTCCCGATTGCACATAATATATTCTGGATGCTTCAACGGAAATTGAATAGGAGAAGAAGGCACAAATAGTTTATGTGTACTTTTTGTAGTATGCGTTGCATTCGGATCTCCTAATCCGATATTTGTCACCAAATTTACTGATGGATAAATAGATAATTGATGTTGTGTTCGAAGCATAAAATAATAGAATACGCCCCATGGATTCAAGCCATGCCGATGACGCAACGCATCTGGAATGAAACTACTGAAATAAATTTCTTCCCACTTATTACAAAAAAGAAATTTTCGACGTGCTTTATAACTCTCCCAAAATGGGAAATTTACATCCATATTTTGCCATACACGACGCCAAGTAGCCCATCCCCAAATATGCGTAATCGAACAAAAATCATAACTCAAATCATCTTTTACCACATTCGGGAGAAAACAATTTCCACCAATATGTCCGATGCGTACGTCATCCATATATCGTACTAAAAGTTCTTCGCAAAATGGAAAGAAAGATAGATCAGGAAGACAATCATCTTCCAAAATCACACCTTGTTCTTCTTGTTCAAAAAACCAAGAAATAGCAGAAGATATAGCTATCTTACAGCCCAAGTTTTTATCCCGGTACAAATGTTTCACCTCGCAAGGCCAATCGACCTTCGATACAATTTCTTTCACCTCATTGCAACGTTGTATCTCATCCTTTCTTCCTGCACGAGGTGCATCAGCAGCAATATACAACCGCGTAGGTTGCACTTCCCGAATTCGATCAAATACGACTTGTGTCGTATCCGGACGATTAAAAACTAAAAAAAGAATTGGTGTATTATAGGGCATATATACGATTTCAATTTATAGATTCTATTTCATCCCGTGTCAACCCAGTCAATTCCATAATCATTTGCAAATCCAAACCTTTGCTCTTCATGGTTCGAGCAATTTCATATTTGCCTTCTTTTAGTCCCTCCTTTCGACCTTCTTTTATACCTTCTTTTCGACCTTCCTTTAATCCTTCTTTTAATCCTTCTTGTAGCCCTTTCTCTCGGCCTTCTTTTAATCCTTCTTTCATCCCTTCTTCAAGCCCCTTCTCACGGCCATCTTCTATTCCTTGTCGATACCCGCTCCCGTAAAGGGTTTTCTCTACGCTAATCACATCCCAGAATTTCTCATATCCAGCCAATTGGGCATCCGTAAAAGCGGATTCTTCTATAATATTCACGGCTTTCTTCGTCTCCGGAGTATTCAACAAATCTGCCGGTATTTCCCGTGTATTATCATCTATTTCCGTCAAGAAGCGCAACCACAACACGTGCATCTTCTTTTCACTGAACGTATGCGGGTTAAATTTCGGCAACTCAATGAACAACAAATGAAGTCCTTTTATCACCCGGTCGCTGTGTTCCACATGCATCACCTGATAATAATGGTAATAACCTTTTAAATCTGGTTCAAAAATCTCATTTACCAGATTAAGCGAGTAAACCGGCTGCAAATATTTATATTCCTCGCCCGTTTTCACTTGCCGCACATACGCTTTCGAAGCATTAAAAAGAACGCGTTGTTGAAATTCAGGAGACCAGACCATCTGCATTTCCACCAAAAACAACCGCCCTTGCTTATCCTTACAACGCACATCCACAATGCTATTCTTACGCAAAGGATTATCCGGCACCATCTCCGAAGGCA
Organism: uncultured Parabacteroides sp.; assembly: GCA_944325335.1. Classification (GTDB taxonomy): domain Bacteria; phylum Bacteroidota; class Bacteroidia; order Bacteroidales; family Tannerellaceae; genus Parabacteroides. The sequence goes on from CALUZR010000007.1 coordinate 18,315, forward strand.
AGTATTCTATTTCCGTAATCTCCTGACCTGGAGCAAGTGGCAATAACGCATTCAAAAAGCTCATCACTAAATCCGGATGCTCACCGAACACCCGTTTAAATGTCAAATCCGCCTTAGGGTCTAAATATCTCATAGCATTTCCTTTTTTAATTCACACAAAGATAATACATTCCTACTATCTAAACAACATCCGTTCACACAAATTACGCTCATATACGTCTCTAATCCCAAAATCACGGCGTCATTTCCGGAAATCACGCCGTGAATGGCGACGTTTATAACTACGATTGGAAGGGATTATAGGCATAAAACAAAGAGACTATAACGAGAATTTGTCCAACATTCGTTTTAAAACTTCTAAATAGCCTCGCCCATATTTCAAGTCTGGTTCTATATAATTCCCTTCAGCCCATTCATTCCAAGACTTTAAAATAACGATCTTATTTTGTTTCTTACTTACCATATCAAATGTTTTTTCAATATGTTTTTCAAATTTCTCTGGTGTTGAGTTGATTAATATATGGCCTTTTCTTCCTGAACGAGGAGAATGATCCCAATTTGGAATAATAACAGGATAACAATCTTCTCTTTTATCTTCTTCTCCTGAAAAACAAGAAGATGCTAATCCATAATCCAATATTCTTCCTTGCTTAAACAATATCCGCTTCAATTTGGAATATATTCTTTCTATCAAAGAAAATTTCAACTTAAAGACATCAAATAAACGGACTAAAACAACCGCATCAAACCCCCATGACTTAAACAAAGGAATATCTTCTTTTGAATATGTATGGGCAACAAAATGAATCTGATATCCACGTTTTTTTGCCAGAGATTGCCATAGTGAAATGAAATGGGCTGCATCTGGTAATTCTTTAGGATTATAAACCATAAAAAATGGTTTCCCTTCGACTTTTATATATCTATCATCTTCAAATGCACTTATCAATGCCTGAAAATGATTTATATAATCTTCATCTCCAGGATAAAGTTGTTCCATTAATACTCGATGAGTACCTTCTTTGCTAAATTGTTTATCTTCCCAACTATGATTAGCCCATGCTAAACAAAAAGGGAAATTAGGCTCACCCAATTTTAAAACTTCGTCAAACGGCCGGTTTAGCAAACGTCGTCCATTCCCAAACCAATAATGCCAATAGCAAAATCCCTCTATACCATATTCTTTCGCTAATTCTGCCTGAGCTATTCTGGATTCAGATAATCTCAAATCATAATATCCTAAGTCCGCAGGAACTCGAGGTTGATAATGGCCCTTGAATAGGGGCTTGGCTTTTCCAACATTTGTCCATTCCGTAAATCCTTTTCCCCACCATTTATCATTTTCAGGTGTAGGATGAAATTGAGGTAGATAAAATGCAATTACTCGTATATTTTCATTCATCTTATTTCAAATGTTTATTTATAAAACGACGAAGACTATACCGTTTCATTCTATTCTTTATATACAAAGGAATATTCATAATATAATAAAGGAAACATCCAGATTGACGTAAATAATAGAACCATCTATCAGATTTTGAGATATTGAAACTATTCCACGGTTTAAATGCACCTACATAATGAATCTGTACTGGAGATGATAATATCTCAAAGAATTTTGCTTTACTTTGTTTTTTATCTTCTAACGCAAATTCTTTGCATTTAGGATACAACATCAAATTTTCTTCGCTTTTCTCGTAATAATTATTGCATACGACATAAACCAATGACAAATAACGAAGATATGGCCAGCAAACCAATGTAATACAATCTTGTTCAGGTAAGCGTAATCTATCGTAATTAGAAATATAAAAATCAATCAACTTTTGCTGAAATCCATTTTCTCGAATATATTTCAAATTCACAAGCATATAGCCAGCTCCTATTTCTTCTTCCAAAACATGAAGCTCTTCCGAAGTAAAATCTTGTCCATACTCTTTCATCCTATTACTTTCTAATATTTGTCCTACACCTGCATAACAAAATTCCTCATCAGGAAATAGAAAATAAGATGAAGAAATATCTCTTTCAAATACCACGTCTACATCTGAACATAGAATACGATCATATTGTGGGAAAATATCTGCTACAATTAATTTGTAGTATATTTCTTTAGAAAAATGAGATTTAACCTTCAAATGGTTCAAACTTGAATCAAATTGGGAAACATCTATAAATTGAATCGTTGCATTGCTAAATGCATCTACTACATGTTCTATTCTATTTCTATCTTTCTCCCGTAAGTTACTATATAATACATATAATGCATAGTCATAATCTTTAGAAGCATTTTGCAATAAAGAATAAATAGCGACCATAGCAGGAACTACATAATTCCTATCGAATGTAAAGAATATCGGAATGACTTGCATGGTGTTAATCGTTTACAATATATCGTCCGTGATCGCGGATAAAAAATAGTGGTAAGAAAAAGGTTCTTAATAGGCGTTGCAAATTACTCATCTTCATACCTATACTTTTTCTATGTTTTAAACACAAAAAGCAAACACTCAAAATACTAAATATTGTATTTTTAGCCATTTTACGAACAGCTTTCTGTGAATCAACATCAAAGAACGATAGATTTGACAATAACGAAAAATAACGTTTAGTTCGTTCCCTGTTGGATATATTGAATAAGGATTCTATCGCTTTTACATATCCATTCCATTTGCCCATTTTTCTTGCACTTTTAACATACGTAACAGCTAATTCATAACGACGCCAATAAACAAGTGATTGCGACACATAACGGATAGGAGTTAAACTACATCCTATGGAATATAGTAAATAATCATACGAAACATTCTCATCACAAAATATGGCAGCTTTCTTTTGAACCTCTCGGCTAAACATAATTTGATGACCATACGAACGAGGATATAATACAGATATAAGCGGATCCAAAACGAGGGAAAGTTCATGCTTATGCAACAACCCAATTTCTTCACCTCGATCATTAATCAAAGTAGAATTATGATAAATAAAAGCATGGTTCCCTATATTAAATAGCAAAACCTCCAATTTATTTAAAAGCCATATATCGTCTTGATCCGCAATAGCAATATATTCTCCTTCAGCTTTTTGTATAGCCGTTAGGAAATTACGATTGAATCCAGAATTCTTTTCATTGACATATATCTTAATACTAACTTGAGGATACTTCGTCTGGTACTCTTCCACAATCTCCACCGTCCCATCCGTCGAACAATCGTCTTGTACGATTAATTCATAAATCGGATAGGTTTGATTCAGTATCGAATCCAATTGTTCACGAATATAACATGCGCCATTATAAGTGCACATCACAACGGATACTTTCTTTGTTTCTGTTTCCATCTTATTTCTTTTTCCTCAAATATCCCACGCATTCTTTAAATGTGGCCGAACCGGATAGCCACGTGATACCTGTATAAAGCGAGGCGGCTATGAAAATCTTTGCAATCATCAATAAGTAGATATTCTTCAGATTTAATGTCGCCCAATAGGTAAAAGTCATTACAGCTATGGCTATTCCGGCATAAGGAATGATGTCTTTTAATGCCTGAAGCAAATTCAGTTTTATCTCTTTATGCACAAAATAATGCCATACAAATAACCATGCCACATTTATGCTGGCATACACACATACCATCGTGTAGATTCCATACGGACAAAGCACCAGCATAACAATTAATTGCAATATGCCTAATGTTACGGTATTCCACAAATAAATGTTCGATTTTCCTTTACTTATCAACAGATTGGTATAAAGCCCGACAATCGGGATAAATGTACCGCCTATGGCTAATATTTGCAAGATGCGCGCACTTGCCAACCATTTGTCTGTAATGGCAATTGTAATTAACTCGGGAGCTACTAATGACAACCCCAACATAGCTGGGAAAGAGACAAATGCAGTAAATCGAAGCATCTTACGGAAAGCTCGCACTTGGCGTTCGGGTTCATTGTTGATCTGAGCAAATACAGGTTGTGCCACACCTCCTACCATACCGGAAATCAACGAATGCCCTCGGTAATTCCAACTATTAGCTTGATTGAATTGTCCAACTTCTTTCTCTCCATAAAAACGCCCCAATACGACCGAGAAAAGATTATTGTTTATATGTGTGAAGATATTTGTAAACAACAATTTACTACTAAAGCCAAGCATCTCGCGAATAGGACGGAAACTCCATTTTAACGTGGGACGCCAAGGACAAATCAACCATACATACGTAGTCAATATAGTAATATATACAAGGCTCTGCGTAGCCAAACTCCAATAGGAAAAGCCGTTGTAAGCCAACGTGACACCTACAATTCCAGATGTACCTAAAGCCAATATCGTAGCTATCGACCTTTGCCTTACCAACAAATTGCGAAAGAGGTAAGCCGAAGGTATGATGCCTAAGCTGGAAATAAAGAAACCAAGGAAAGCAAAGCGCGCTAACGGTATCAATTTGGGTTCGTTATAAAAATCAGCAATCAAAGGCGCACAAAAGAACAAGATCCAGTAGAGGCAAAAGCTAATGGACGAGGAGAACCAAAAGACGGCGTTATAGTCCTCGTGCTTTACCTCTTTCTTATTGGCTAATGCCGCAATGAATCCGCTTTCTTGCAATGATCCGGCGATGAGCGAAAAGATAGTCAGCATCCCCACCATTCCGTAATCTTCCGGACTCAATATACGCCCCAAGAAGATACCGAACAGGAGGTTCAGGAATTGCATCGAACCATTGTTGATGAATCCCCAAAACAATCCGCGGGCGGTCTTCTGCTTGAGTGTTTCTTCAGCCATAGGCTCCTTACTTATTATTAGATTGTTCGTTCAAGTAATCCCTTAATTGCTGGATAGCTTGCATCAAATCATCTCGGTTTTGCCAATTGGCTCCTTCCGGGTAGGAATAAAACGTATGTCCGGTTTCGGGAAGTACTTGGCCGAACATATCTTTCGAATATTCCCAATCTACGCTGAAAAGAATGTCTAATCGGAACAACAAATAATCGACTAACCTCTTTAACTGGGCAAGCTGTACATCTTGTCCCTTTTTCTCTTGGAAGGCATCTCGCCGACTAAACAAGATTTCCACCAAACTGTCAGCCGTTTCATCCAACCGTTCATGAATGAGGCAATTCGGAATATGAATCGTCGTGTATCCTTTCTTATACGAATACATGGCCCGCTTCAGGTCTGCCAAAGCTTGCTTGGAATCGGCAGCATGATGCATACCATCTACTTCGATATTCAATTTCAATGGTTTGACGACCATATCAATGGTCTTGAATCCATCGAATACCTCCAAATCCACCGGTACGTTCCGTTCCCTTAATGCCTGGTAGAGTTGGCGGGCTTCCGGCGTAATCTGGTTCTTTTCGAAGAATGTTTGGCAATCCGGACAGAGGATGAATCCGTATTTCTCTTGCGAACGGTTGACGAACTCCGTCTTGTAGAGTTCATAACCACAACGAATACATTTATGTTCCGTAAACTTTATCATTGTATTTAACGCCCGATACAATGGTATTCAAATCCATACTCTTCCATTTCGCGCGGTTCGTAGATATTACGTCCGTCGATGACGAGCGGATTTTTCATCAACTTCTTGATAGCCGCCCAGCTGGGCATCCGGAACTCTTTCCATTCGGTAAAGAGCAGGAGGGCGTCGGCCTCTATTACCGCATCGTAAATATCTTTGGCATAATGGATGGCATCGCCTATGCGCCGCTTCGATTCGGGCATGGCCACGGGGTCGTACGCATACACTTCGCATCCGGCTTCGAGGAGTTTCTGGATGACGACCAACGAGGGAGCCTCGCGCATATCGTCCGTCTCCGGCTTGAAGGCCAAACCCCAGATAGCTATCCGCTTTCCTTTCAAATCGCCTTGGAAATAGTCTGATACTTTCCGGTAGAGGATGCCCTTCTGCGCTTCGTTCACCTCTTCGACGGCTTGCAGGATACGCATCGGATAGCCATGGTCTGCCGCCGTCTTCACCAATGCCTTCACATCTTTCGGGAAACAGGATCCGCCATAGCCGCAACCCGGATAGAGGAAACGATGCCCGATACGGACGTCGCTCCCAATGCCTTTGCGCACCATGTTCACGTCGGCGCCGACCCGTTCGCACAGGTTGGCGATGTCGTTCATGAAGCTGATGCGGGTGGCGAGCATGGCATTCGCGGCGTATTTCGTCATCTCGGCCGAGGGCACGTCCATAAAGATCACGCGGAAATTATTCAAGAGGAAGGGGCGGTACAAGCGGCTCATCAACTCTTTCGAACGCTCCGACTCAACGCCCACCACGATGCGGTCCGGACTCATAAAGTCCTTGATAGCGGCACCCTCCTTCAGGAATTCCGGGTTCGAAGCGACATCGAACGTGAGCGTCGAGCCGCGCCGGTCCAATTCCTCCTGGATGACGTGGCGCACCTGCTGGGCCGTCCCGACCGGCACCGTGCTCTTCGTCACGATGGTCAGGTACTTATCCATGTATTTTCCAACGGTCCGCGCGACTTCCAAGACATACCGCAGGTCGGCGCTTCCATCCTCGTCGGGCGGCGTACCGACGGCGCTAAACACGACTTCCACCTCGTTCAGGCACGCCGAAAGGTCGGTCAGGAAATGCAAACGCCCCGCTTTCTGGTTGCGCAAGACCATCTCTTCCAAACCCGGCTCATAAATCGGCATGATACCCTTGTTCAGGTTCTCTATCTTCTTCGCATCGACATCGACGCAATATACTTCCGTTCCCATCTCGGCAAAACAGGTGCCGCTCACCAAACCGACATAACCCGTCCCGACTATCGCTATCTTCATTCTCTATCGTTTTTTAATTCGTTCATTATTACTTCGCCCGAAGGCGCACACCGTCTCGTCAGTCCCATGGCGTGGCCTGACAAAACGTTGGCAAAGATAAGGATAAAACCTCAATTATGCCAACCCAGTGGACAATCCATTTGCCTTTAAATCTTATCGCACGACTGCAGGAAGGTCGCCAAGTGCTTTCCTCGTGTCTCGTCGTGCTGCGCGAGGGCTTCCAACTGCTTGGAAAGCCTCCTGCACCGCTGCGGGAAGGTTTCCAACCTGTTTGCTATCCTCCTGCAGCATTGCGCGAGGGCTTCCAACTGCTTGGAAAAGCTCCTGCACTGCTGCGGGAAGGTTTCCAACTTGTTTGCTACCTTCCTGCAGCACTGCGTGGGAATTTCCAAGCATTCCGCCCCTATCTATGCCTCATTCCTCGCCTTGCACGCATAGATGCGCTGGATGATATCGACCACCTTCAGTCCCTCCAGCACGTTGGTGGTGATGCTTTTCCCGGCCGTTTGGGTCAACACTTCCACCACGTTACGGATGACGAAATTGTGGTTTTGCGCCGAACCCTTGTAGGGTCCGTAGTCGTTGCCCGGGTTCGTGGGCGGGAGTTCGGGCATTTCGTAATCCTCGATGTGGCAATATTCCACCTCATTCATGTATTGCCCGCCGATCTTCACGCTCCCGTTTTCGGCCACGACGAGGAGACTGCTCTCCATATTCTTGTTCCACACCGAGGTGGAATAGTTCAAGCACCCCATGCCGCCGTTCACGAAGTCGAACGTCACCAGGCCGGAATCCTCGAAGTCGGTCAATGCCTCGTGGTTGAAATCGGCAAAGCGGGCTTGGATATGGCAGATATCGCCAAAGAGCCAATACATGATGTCGATGAAGTGCGAGAACTGGGTAAAGAGCGTACCGCCGTCCAGCCGCGCGTTGCCATGCCAACCGCCTGGTTTGTAATACCGTTCGTCGCGGTTCCAATAGCAATTGAGCTGCACCATGTAGATCTTTCCCAGCCGGCCGGAGTCGACCATCTCCTTGATCCAGACCGAAGGAGGCGAATAGCGGTTCTGCATCACGCAAAAGGCCAACCGCTGGTAGCGCAAGCAGGCATAGACCACGCGTTCGGCGTCTTGCGTCGAGAGCGCCATCGGCTTTTCAATCACCACGTGATGCCCGGTTTCAATCGCCCGGATGGCCATTTCGGCATGGAGGCCGTTGGGCGTGCAGATATTGACAACGTCTATCTCCAAACCGGCCGCCAGCATCTCTTCCAGACTGGAAAAGAAGGGCACGGCGTAGGCTTCAATCCCCAACTCGCCCACCGGCCGGATATCACACAACGCCACCAACTCGGCGCCGGCATCCCGCGTAATCATTTCGGCATGTCGTTTTCCAATGTGGCCGCACCCGACGACCGCAAAACGAATCTTCTTATTTTCCATACGCTTGTAATGCTTTTATGATATAATCGATCTCCTCGTCCGTCATTTCCGTATGGATGGGCAAGGAAAGAACCGTGCGCGTCAATTGCTCGGCGTTGTAAAGCGAAGAGCCATTGCGTGCCAATCCGTAGAACGCATCTTGCTTATGCATCGGTACTGGATAATAGACCATCGACGGGATGCCCCGTTCCTTCAGGTATTGTTGTAAATCGTCCCGTTCGCCACCGGTTATCTGCAAGGTATATTGATGGAACACGTGCGTCGAATAGTCTGTCCGGAAAGGAATCGCCCAACGCGCATCGCCGCCCAACGCTTCATCGTAGCGAGCAGCCACCTGTCGCCGCGCCTCAGCAAATGCGTCGATGTGGGGCAGCTTGACGTCCAACACCGCCGCCTGCAAGGTATCCAGACGGGAATTACATCCGATCATTTTATGGTGGTACTTAGTCTGCTGCCCATGGTTGGCAATCATACGGGCACGTTCGGCCAGCCGGTCGTCGGAGGTTAGGATTGCCCCGCCGTCACCATAGCAGGCCAAAGGCTTGGAGGGAAAGAAGGAGGTCGTGCCGATATGGCCGATGGTACCGGCTTTGCGTCGGCTTCCGTCCTGATAGATGACTTCCGCTCCCAGCGATTGGGCATTATCTTCGATGACAAACAAGTGGTTCTGCTCGGCAATCTGCATGATGCGCTCCATGTCGCCGCATTGCCCAAAGAGGTGCACCACGATGATGGCGCGCGTCTTGGGCGAGATGGCCGATTCGATTTGCCACGGGTTGAGGTTGAACGTCCGTTCGTCCACGTCGACCCAAACCGGAATCAGTCCCAGCAACGCGACCACCTCGGCCGCCGCCACGTAGGTAAAGGCCGGCACAATGACCTCGTCGCCCGGCATCAGGTTCAACGCCATCAAGGCAATCTGCAACGCATCCGTCCCGTTTCCACACGGAATGACATGCGGTATATGCAAATAGTCCGCTAAGTGAGACGCGAACGCCTTCACTTGCGGACCATTGATAAAGGAACAAGTGTCGACCACCTCTTGCATCGCCGCATCCATCTCCGGTTTCAAGCGGAGGTATTGGCGATGGAGGTCGACCATTTGTATCTTTAATTCTTCATTCTTCATGCTGAATTCTTCATTTATTTGACTTCGCTTCCCGGCTTCACGCTCTTTTCAGGCATGATGACGGAGAGCTTGCCATCGAAGTCTTCGGCGGAGAGAATCATGCCTTCCGACACGATGCCCTTCAACTTGCGCGGTGCCAAGTTCGCAATGAAACAAATCTGCTTGCCCACGAGCTCTTCCGGCTTATAGTGCTGGGCGATACCTGATACGATGGTCCGTTTTTCCAAGCCATCGTCGATGCGGAATTGCAGGAGCTTGTCTGCCTTCGGGACTTTCGTGCATTCCAGTACCGTCCCGACACGGATGTCCAGTTTCGTGAAGTCGTCGAACGCGATGTTTTCACGCACGGGCTTCGCTTTGTAGTTCGCCTCTTCGTTTGCCTTCTTCGTAGCCAGGAGCTTGTCGATTTGCGCCTGGATGACGTCGTCTTCTATCTTCTCGAAGAGCAATTCCGCCTTGCCCAGCTCATGTCCGGTTTCAAGCAAATCGGTCGAACCTAAACGATTCCATCCCAACGGTTCGACGTTCAGCATCTCGTTCAGCTTCTTCATGCTGAAAGGAAGGAACGGTTCGAAAGCGATGGCGAGGTTGGCAGTGATTTGAAGGGCAATGTTCAGGATTGTCGCCACGCGTCCCATGTCTGTCTTGGCGAGCTTCCAAGGTTCCGTATCGGCCAGGTATTTGTTTCCGATGCGGGCGAGGTTCATCGCCTCCTTCTGCGCATCGCGGAAATGGAAGGTGTCGAGCAAACGTTCTACGTCGGCCTTGACGTTCTTGAAGTCTTCCAGCGTCTGGCGGTCGTAGTCCGTCAATTCGCCCACGGCAGGTACTTTGCCCTCGAAGTACTTCCCGGTCAAGACCAAAACACGGTTCACGAAATTCCCCAAGATAGCCACCAGCTCGTTGTTATTACGCGCTTGGAAATCCTTCCAAGTAAAGTCATTGTCTTTCGTCTCCGGCGCATTGGCGGTCAGGACATAACGCAATACATCTTGTTTGCCCGGCATATCTACCAAGTACTCGTTCAACCAAACCGCCCAGTTGCGCGAAGTGGAAATCTTATCGCCTTCGAGGTTCAAGAACTCGTTTGCCGGCACGTTTTCTGGCAGGTTAAACGTACCTTCCGCCTTCAACATGGTCGGGAATACAATGCAATGGAACACGATGTTATCCTTGCCGATGAAGTGGATCATCTTCGTCTCCGGGTCTTTCCACCATTTCTCCCAGCTATCAGGCAGGAGTTCCTTCGTATTGGAAATATAACCGATCGGCGCATCGAACCATACATAGAGCACTTTCCCCTCAGCCCCTTCCACCGGGACGGGAATACCCCAATCCAAGTCGCGGCTCACGGCACGGGGTTGCAATCCCATATCGAGCCAGCTCTTGCACTGACCATAGACATTGGACTTCCATTCCTTATGTCCTTCCAGAATCCACTGGCGGAGGAACGGCTCCCACTTGTCGAGCGGAAGGTACCAGTGCTTCGTCTGACGCATCACCGGCTGACTTCCACTGATGGCCGACTTCGGATTAATAAGGTCCGTCGGACTAAGCGACGTCCCGCACGCCTCGCATTGGTCGCCATACGCATGTTCGTTGCCGCAATGAGGACAAGTACCTGTAATATAGCGGTCGGCCAGGAATTGCTGTGCCTCTTCGTCGTAATATTGCTCGCTGGTCTTCTCGATAAACTCGCCCTTATCGTAGAGCGTACGGAAGAATTGCGAAGCGGTTTCGTAATGGATTTTCGACGTCGTGCGCGAATAAATATCAAACGAAATGCCGAAATCCTCGAACGACTTCTTAATAATATTATGGTAACGGTCCACCACGTCTTGCGGCGTAATGCCCTCTTTCTTCGCACGGATCGTGATTGGAACGCCATGCTCGTCGGAGCCGCCAATCATAATCACCTCTTCCCCCTTCAGGCGCAAATAGCGCGCATAAATATCTGCAGGCACGTAAACGCCTGCCAAGTGGCCGATGTGCACCGGTCCGTTCGCATACGGCAACGCCGTCGTAATCAACGTTCTCTTAAATTTTTTCTCCATACAAGTTATCTTCTGTTTTTTCTTCCGGCAAAGTTAAGCATATTTTTGATACGCCGTATGCCTCTGCCTGCTTTCAGGAAAACAAAGTGGCGGCCGGGAGAAGTTCCTTTGCCCGCTTTCCAAACTTTCTTTTCCTACGGGATAAAGTCTATCTTTAACCTGCAGATATATATCTTTAGCCTAAAGATACGTATCTTTAAGTTGCAGATATGTATCTTTAGGCTAAAGATAGAGAATTTCTCGTATGCTACATACTTTTCAGAGCAGACCTCTGGATTTTATGACAAGCTCCCGCGGCATTTTCCCCCAAAAGCAAACGCCGAGACACAGAGTGGTTAGCTCCGCGCCCCGGCGTCGGCCGAGTTTAAAGATTCACTATTTATCGAACGATTACTTTTGTACGTTGTACATTTCCATCGCTTTCCAAGACAACGACATAGACGCCTTGTGGCACGCGGATTTGTACGTCTCCGCTAATGCGTTGTTGCGTTTGGATGCGTCCGGCGATGCTTACGATTGTCAAGTCCGCATTGGCCACGTTCTTAATCTGGATGAAACCATGTCCTGTCGAGATGCGGGCCGATTCGATATCCTCGATGCCCGTCGGCGTACCCGAGAAGACCGCTTTCAACACCACGTCTTCCGTCAACGTCAATTCGCGAATTTGCTCCTTGTTGCCGTCCGACCATTTATCGAAGCTAACACCACTTTCCGGGAAGGCGATCAGGGTGATGACGTCGCCATAATAGAACTCGTCATCATCGCTCTCGATTTCGACCGAACCGATATGATAATCCTTCTTATTCAAATAAGTACGTGGAACATCCACTTCGATTTCCGTCGGGTTCGAGAGTGATACGCTCACCGTCGTATTCGCCTGCACATTCGACAACGTGTACCGCCCATTCGTACCGCGGCTCAATGTCCGTCCGCCCGCCGTCACGCGCACCTTGTCCGCATCAGCCGCCAACGTCGAAACCGTAAACGATAACGAACCGCCCTGCGCCACTACATGTTCGCCTCCATTCGAGATGATGGCACCGCGTATGTCGTTGGCGTCGGGGATGGATACTCGGAAGTTGCCTGGTTGCGTTTTTACTCGGAAGGTAGCTTCGATTTCTATCGTTGTCTTATCAAACTTAACTGTATATGGATTAGATTGTCCTACTCCATTAGCTTTCAGACTTGCGACCTCGAAGTCTTCGTTAGGCGTAGCCTTAATCACCAGTTCTGTACCAGCAAATACCTCGTCGCCGCTCTTATAGACATCGTTCGGGTCGTTCTTGTTAACCACCGTTACTTTACCGCCTTCCGGATTCGGATCGAACGTGATAACCGGGTTCGTAGTTACAGGTACAGTTACTGTTCCTACATACGCTTCCTTATAATTCTTAGTTGGAACGAATTTCACCTTATATGCTTTATCAGCAACTACCGTAATGGATGATGCAGATGTCTCTTCATCCCATTCATAAGAACCTTCAATGGTAGCCTGACCAGACAAGTTCGACTTATCTAACTTCTGGCCTAATGCTACTTGGCTTGCGACAGGAAGAGGTACATCTTTGTCATTACCAACCTCGAAGTCTGCCTTATGGATAGTCAATGTAGCTTGAATGGGCTTAACGATATAATTATCCAAATCATAAGTCAATGTTACCGTATAAGTACCTGCATCGACAGGATTAGAAGTCAATACTTCACCATCGATGGTATAAAAGATTTGTACCTTATCATTAATAGAAGTATTCGTTATCGGCTCGCCATCTGTTGTTACCCAAGTAAGTTTAGAAGCATCGAAAGTATAAGGCTGTCCATTATACCTAAATGCATCTTTATCATCTTCGTCACCGCCTTGTGTCAGGAACTTTTCAGATGCTTCAGCTACTTTAATTTCCATACGGCTATCTTTAACCTCTAACTTAAAGATGAGCTGGCTGATATTCTTCACTGCCTCTTTCGATACGGAGAATGTACTTCCTTCTTTCCACAGATTATCGCTATTGGATAAAACATTTCCTTCGCTATCAGTAATAGTTACAGCATAGCTAATATTATCATTTTGCTTATCTTCTACGGTCAAGCCCATCGTAATCGTTGAGCCTACCGGAACAACATCGCCGCTCTCAATTACCGCACCACCATTCTTCAATACCAACAAGTCCTTGTATTCGTTATCAAAGATACTTACCTTAACCATCTCAGCATCTTTGCCTTCTACCGGAATCATAAAATCATCCAGCTTCAGGTCATAGTTCGCATTCTCTGATTCCTTAAACTTATAGCGAATAGTAACGGTTGCTGTATTCTGGTCTGTCGTAACCTTATCGCCGTCCTTATCCAACACTACAAACTCACCCAGTCCGGTTACTTCCTTGAAGGTAGTGCCAACCATATAACCAATTTCACCGCCGGAAATTTTATATTTCTTAGTAGTAGCATCTACCGATACTGTGGGCAATACATTAACTACTAACGGAGCCTTAGCAATGGTATATTCTACAGGTTGTGTCTTTACCTCTGCATATTTTTCATCGGCAGGACGATAGAAGTAAACCTTATAGGTACCAGCATTGGTGAACGAAGAGTTAGCTTTGAACGATTCTACCTCATCATTTTCACCACCATAATATGCAATAATGTCGGACACATTAACCACAGCACCATTCGCATTCTTTACCACATACTGTACAGCTTGTGCGTTACCATTATATGTATAAGTTACGTTCTTATCCAATTCAACCGTGAGTTCTTGCAATGTCGTTACATTTACCGTCATGGTAACTGCCTCTTTTATCTCGAAGTCTTTGATAACGTATGTGCCTTCGGTCGTTTGTTCAGTTGGTATAGTCGTACCATTCACTAATACTGAACCTACATACTTACCTTCTTTATTCTTTACAGGGAAAGTAATAGTCACCTTTGCACCAACAGGTATATCTGCTGTAATATCCGAATTTGTATCATTATTCACCTGACTACCATAAGCCTTTCCAGTCGCATCCTTTATAGTAATTGTATTAGATGCCGGACCATCCGGATGTTTAATCGTCAGCTTTGCCTCAGCATTTCCAAACGTAGCCACAATATTCGTACCTTCTGCCGGAACTTTCACTGTAGCATCGAATACATCGGCACGGTCGTCTGTGTCTTTAATATCTGTACTATTTATATTCGACATCGTTACCGATCGGATGGCCTTGCCTTCATTCGCCTTTACATAGACGCGAATCTCATCACCTACAGTCAGAGCATCTCCACTATTCAGTACCTTATCGGTCTTTACATTTTTAACCTTAATCTCACCATCCGTAGTCGTGGTGTTCCAAGTAACCTTCACACCATCTTTCAACTTAAAAGCAGCTTCGATAACCAGGTCAACATCGCCTTTCACCGTACAAGTATAAGTGTTCCCCTCTAACTTCGGCTCGCCTGTAATACCCGTCCATGAAGTAAACTTGTCGAACTCATAGCCGTCTGTAGCATTAGGCACCGGAGTTAAAGTAATCACATCGCCTTTCTTTAAGTTCTTTACATCACCTGTTTGTGCTGTTTCATTTACTGCAATATTAATCTTATTGCCGTGCTCGTCATTACCCTTTACAGTCAAACTGAATGTTGCTGCTTCGACCTGTAACGGGACATTGCAGATAATAACATTCGGATAAGATTCGTTATTAACTTTTATATCCGCATAGTACGTTCCTGCATCTACGAAAACACCCTCTGCATTGCGAAGATGATAAACGCTTTCTACCTTATCGTATTCATAAGGCACTGCTGTACCTTTGTCATCTACCAACTTAACGATAGAGAGATCTGTGCCTTTAGTTACAGTACCTGTTGCAAAAACTTTAAATGCATCTGCTGTTAAAGCAAACGACTTAGCATCATCAGAGATTGCTGTTACTTCCCCTTCTGCCGGAGTCTGTTCGCCTACCTTATAATTAGCCACACTCATCTTCTCCGGTTTCACAGGAATACGGTTTAACTTATTGCCTGCACAAGACAAAGAAGTCAGGTTCGGGAAATAAGCCGTACCTGTCTTATTGTTTTCACTATCCAATCTTAGCTTGGTCAATTCGCCATTATTTACAAATTCAATAGCAACTATTTTCTCATTTAATGGTCCATTATCACTCCAAAACCCAGAAACTTTGCCATCGATTTTTAGAGTTATATTATCCCATTTGACGCCCGGAGCTGTATTAACAGCATCAGATATAGCAGCAGTATGCTCATTATCATCCATCGTAACCGTATAAGTAACTTCTTTAGATGAAAATTTACCATTTGTATCCATATTATCGGGAACATTACTCACATTATCTAGCGTCCACTTCGGATAATCATCTTGATTAAACGTCCATGTAGTTGAAGACAACGAAATCTTTACAGTACCTGTCCCTTTAGGAACGGTAACATAAATCGCCGCCTTCACCAACCCCACCGACACCATCAGCATCAGCAGGCTTAAAAGTAATCGTTGTTTCATATCATGATATGTTTAATAGTTTTTACTCTGTTTGTTAATCTCGTTTTTGTGCTTCCTTCCGCCCTGCCTGCTCAAAGCTTTAGAGCAGCTCTGCTCAACACCTTCGAGCAACGCGGCTCGAGACCTTAGAGCAGTACTGCTCGAACCCGTCGAGCAAAGGAGAAAGGTTGCGATTTGACTAAAAAAGCCCCTCTCGTTGTTCGGAGAGAGGCTTTTTGTGAAAGTGGCTCTTCCTTCTTCGCAGAAAGAAGAGCGTTGAATAGAATTTTTTATACACTTATTAATACGCTGCCTTTCCTCCTCGCGGAATACTCGTTCTTCTCGTGGCAATGCCAAGCGAAGGGCAGCATCGAATTTTTACTTTATATGTTTAATTCTTAAATTCTATCACTTAACTACCACCTTGAAGCTTTCGCCGTCTACTGCTACCACTGCGATACCAGCCGGAACTGCGATCGTTTCATTGTCTGATGTAGCCACTTCGTTAGCCACTACCTTACCTAAGATCGTAGCCACTACGATGTTCTTACCTTCAGCACCCTTCACGATGATAGCACCATCCGTAGCTACTACCGATACAGCACCTGCTTCTGCGCTGATCTCTTCGTTTGCAGTCGGAGTGCGAGTTTCGTTTTCATCCATGTTGAATACGTCACCCTTCTGGAATGTCTTATCAACTACGATGCAACCGTTAACCCAACGTAAGTAACCTTCTTCGCTTGTATTCTTCAACGGATCATTAGCTGCACCTGTTGCATAAGCAGTCGGTTCATACGGCATGTGCAACGTTTGAATCTTGAATTCATCAGAGTTCATAGAATCCATATACTTGAATGCGAATTTAGCGATGTTGAAGTCCGGAGTGCTCAAGTCGATAGCGACTGTGTCACCTTCTTCTGTACCGTTGATTACATACAACTTGTCAGCTGCAGTTTCATCCATCGGATCAGTCAATACGTGGATAGCATCTACGAACGACAACTTAGCGCAATCCATACCTTCTTCCGTTTCGTTGATATACGGATTGTTGTGGATACCTGCTGTCTGGCCATAAACATTAGCCGTATCAATCATGTTGATCAAATAACGACCTGTGTTGTAAGAAACCGGTTTAGCATGTTCGCAAGGAGGAGTTACAGCGAATCCGTGAGTCGGGCAATAGTAACCATCTACATGTTCGATGTTTACACCCAACAGATACTGCCAACGCGTATTGTTACCACGGTTTACATAAGCTGTATCAGCATAGAGAGCCGGGTTGATTTCTGTAAACTGAGTATCATTGTCTACATTCAAGAAGCTCAATGTTCTACCGTCTACAACCGACTTGTCATCACGTTTTTCATAAACTACCTGATGTTCGTTGTCACCACGATACAACTTGATCGTATCCAAAGCTGCTGTAGTTACCAACTTACGATATTCAGGAGCCTCAACCTTAGTAACAAACATCAAGGCGTTAGCATCACCATCATACATCTTCATATTCTTCCAAGTACCATGGTCTGTAGAGTTTTCCTGATATACCTTGTCTGTAGCATACCATTCACCTTCAGTAGTTGTAGGAACCCAACCTTTAGCTGTATAGTCTTTTGCCTTTCTTGCTTTAAGTGCTACATAATTATAAACAGGTTCACCATTGATATCTGCCTTACGCTTCAAAGCGAACATAGCATCTGTAGAGTATACATAACCATCTTTCTTATTGTCAGCATCACACTGATAATACTTCAGATTCGTACCGTTATTGAATTGAGCGAATTCATTATTGCTACGATTCTGGAATGCGTACGGTAAGATAACCAATGTATCTGGTTGAACATCGATACGATTCTTAGTCGGATTCCACTGTTGCAATTCAGAGATCACTAATACAGAGTCAACTTCTGATTCATGATCTTTTGCAAGGTCTTTCTTAACCAAAGATAAATTCCACTTCGTAGCATTTGCTTGCTCTACTGTAGCACCAATTTGGTGAGATGCAGCATGGTTTTCTGCCCAATATACATTGATGTCTTCACCTTCCGCTTGACGAATCTGACCTAAATAGTAAGTTTCGTTTCGCAAATCGTTATCACTGAATACTTCATAACCATCATGCTTGTCATGATTTGTTACAGCATTGATGCGAACGATATCACCAACTTTAATACCAGCCGTGGTTGGTGTAACATCTTCTACCAAGAAACCAACGCCATCCACACGACGCAATTGTTTGATTGTAACAGATACCGCCGGATTTTCACGGTTAGTCAAAGTGATTTCGTCGTTGAAATACGGCTTGCCTTCATTAACGCCTTCTGTAATAGTACCGCTTATAGCCCACTGTGCTTCCGGTGCTTTAGAATACAAACTTGAAGCATCTACATAGTCAGCCTTTCTAGTTTCTCTAACAGCTAAACGACCTCCTTTTTTATACTCGTTATTGTTATTCGGAGTTGTTGCTTCAACAAAATCAACAGTATAGAAGTCGCCAGTCAAGAACTCACGCAAGTCAACAATCTTATTGCCGCCAATAGTTACAGCCGCCCAATCGATAACATTCATATCGGGAGCCTGAGAATAATAATCAGCGATGCCTAAAGCATATGTTCCTGCAGTGTTAGAAATATACAAACGATGAACATTTAATGTTGGGTCTATACTTGGAGCATTAACTTTGATAATGATTTCATCAGAACCATTATCAGCGGTAGAAACACAGAATCCACTGATTATACCAGTTCCTGTAGGAGCATCTGCCAGTCTGAAACGACCTTTTAATGTATTCGGATCAGAAGTCAACCGGTCTTCATTTGTATCGAATACAATCCATTTATCGCCGACCTTTAATTGATAAGCATTAGGACTGCCTGTATCTACTGCGGTAATCTTACCATCAAAAACATCTGCACCAACGATTTCTGCGTCAGCATCTACTTTTGAAGAGATATTTACAGTAAAACCTTCGCCGTCTCCTAACTCATCATTCAAGACATCATAAGCAATGTTTGCCTGATAATCGGTTTCAACTGAACAGAATGGAGTAGCATTAGCGAGATTTGATGTCAAGCCAAAAGTATAGTTAGTTGCACTACTTCCAAAGTACACATAACTTAAAGAGCCATTGGTATTTCTTACTCCTAAAACGAAATAGTAAGTAGGTGCAGCTGGATCTGAATCTACAATTGGAATAATTTCATAATTAGAAGATACCCCATCTGCACTAAATACATGCCCAGCATTATCCACCAATTGACCATTTATCAAAGACCAATAATATTCATCTACACCACCTACAGGGAGTGTACCATTATTAGTCGTTGAATATCTTGTAACCGTTGGTTGGTTAACATTACTAGTAACATCAAACTTTACAAAGAGATCATCACGTGAAAGGTCGTTCGAAACATTAGGACGTACCATCAATAAACGTGCATTGTTTGTAAAACCTGGCAATACTTGAGCAGGATAATTTGAAATAGCTTGTAGTGTCGCCCCCGGCCACTCTACAGCTTCCTCAACCTCAGCAGGAAGAGTAGCACGCGTTTCAATTTGAGTCTGATTTGCCAGCACAGGAACGGCACCTACATTATAAACTCCGAATGTAGATGAAACCAATAAGCTGGCTACCAAAGTAGAAAACTTTTTGTTCATAACTTAAAAATTTAGTATTAATAATATAATGTAATATCTCTATTGTTCTATTCTTTGCAACGCGGCGCATTTAAATGTCCCTTTTCTTGCGTCACGTTTACGAATGCAAAAGTACTGCCTTTTTTGGAACCTCCAAATATTTCACCTACTTTTTTTCCGATTATAGCCTCTTTCTTATCAATTACATAGCAAAACGAGTACGAAACCCCGATTTTAGCCAACAAACCGCCTTTTTACTGTACGAAACCTTCAAACCTTGACGCAAGAAAAGGGACAATTTCTTGCGTCATTTTTTATTCATATATACAGAGACACGAAAACACGGTATTCAGGAGAGAAAGAACTCCATAAAAACTCCGTGTTTCCGTGTCTCTGTGTTTTAATCCTTTAGCGTAGAGTCGATAAACCGGCTTTACCGCACTTCCACCTCATCGAGGAAGAACCAAGCGGGATAGCCTACGCCGTAATGCCACGAGGGACATAAACCAAGCGTCTCGATTTCCACTTTGATATAGCGCGCCTTGACGGGCGAAGGCGAAGTGGCGGTGCCTTTCACGAACTTCACTTTCACATCGCGGTCTTCCTCGAAAGCGAACGAGCCGAAGGGGCGGAAGGTCTGCTTATCGCTTGAGATGGAATAGGTCACGCTTTTCGGGAGCAATATCCACGCGCCGAGCTGGTGGAGGAAGTCGGTCGAGAGGGTGGAGAACGTTTTCTCTTCGCCCAAGTCGAGGATAAAGGCGGCATCTTTGCCTTCCCAGCCGACCCAACTCTCCACATACGTCGTGCCGCCATACAAGCCATCCGTCAGGGCTTTATCGGCTATCGGTTGGTACGTCTTGGCGGGCGGGAGAATCCATTCCACCTTCGCGCCCAAGGCTTTGCTCTGTTCAGCTTGCGGGAGGAAACGTTCTTTATATAAGGTATAATACTCGGCGGGCGGATTGTTACGCTCGTTGAGGGTCTTCACACCGAATTGTGCCGTCCGTTCGTGGAACAATTCCAGCTTCTGGCGGATGGCTTCCCAATCATTGTCGGTTCGCGTACGGGCAATCTCCAGCTCGGAATAGAGCAAAGGAAGGCGTGAAAGGCGGACGTGGTCGAGGCGGTCTTTGTCCGATGCCACCGCTTGCTCGGCTTTGTCAAATAATTCATTATATCGTTTGAGGAGTTGCGGACAAAGAAGTCCGTCTTTGTGCGAGATGGGCGAATCGTATATCCAAAGCGGTTGATGGCTGGCCAGGAGCGCGCCCTCTTGGATGTCCATGTATTGGCGTAGATAAGGAGCCGCTTCGCCATAATAGCCTTCCAGGAAATGGTTCACGAGCGAATCCATATCTTGGTACGGATCCCACATCAGTTTGCTTACGAGGTAGGCACGAAGCTCCATGAAATCTCCTCCCCGCACGCCTCCGATTTGCGAGAAGT
This sequence comes from uncultured Parabacteroides sp., assembly GCA_944325335.1. Taxonomy (GTDB): domain Bacteria; phylum Bacteroidota; class Bacteroidia; order Bacteroidales; family Tannerellaceae; genus Parabacteroides. Next base: position 39,298 of record CALUZR010000007.1, read on the forward strand.
GCATCGTCGCATGGTGTTCTTTGAAGAGCTGGATGTTCTTCTGGATAATATGGAAGTTGGGGAACGGCGCCACCATATTGTCGAAGTTGATGCCATAATCCCATACATATATATTATTAGAGATGCGCGACCATCCTTCCAACGCTTGCATAAAGTAACGGCCCGATTCATTATCCGTAAGCGGCACCTCGCGCTTGCAATCGATATCGCAAAGCATGATATTTACGTTCGGGAGCGGCTTCACATGCTTGGGCGGCTGCATCGAGTAGAGATACGCCAACGTCGAGAACTCTTTGTCGGGATAATGTTCGGCCAGCTTGTTCAGGAAGCGAACGAGATTGCCCGAGGGCGAACCTTCGTATTCGTCCACCTTGCGGCATTCTTCGCACGCACACTGGGTGTTGTTGCCATCGTTTTGGCTAATGGAAATCATCTTCAAGTCCGGATTAGCCGCGAAGATAGAATCCAATTGGTGCACCGCCGCCTCGAAGACCTCCGGATTCGTCAAGCACCATTGGCTATGGTTGCCCGGGCGCCGCTCGCCATTGATAAAGGAATAATACTCCGGATGCGCCTTCCCGAAGCGGGCGGAAGGCAGGATGCGGTCGAACGTATGCACCCAAAGGTTGGAAATGAACTCCTCGTTCGGCTCCTCCAAGCGGTACCAAGCTTTGTAAATCGGGTCTGAAGCGCTGTAACTCTGCGTCTGCCGATAGCGGAAAGCAGGCGTCTCGGCACGGTCCAACTTCGGAATCGTAAGCGAAGGACACTTCTCGAAGCGGAAATAATCGGCCGTAAAGCAGGAGACGCCCAGCTCTTGTTCCAGCAAATCGACCACACCATAGAGCGCGCCCTTATCGCCTCCCGTCTGGATGTGCAGGCGTCCCTCCTCGGTCAGGAGGCGGAATCCGTCCTCGCCTGCCCGGTCGGTCGGTTCGCCGACGACGATGTCGTTCGCCTTTAGTTTCTTAGTTTCGATAATAGGGAGTTCTGCACCACTGATGCGTCCGACGAAGTCCTGCAAAAGCTCCGCCGCTTCCCGGTTGGTTTCCTCGCTTGAAGCCAAGACGATACGCGCCATAGGCCGCCCGTCTTGCGTCATCATCACCTGCGCTTCCAAGGAAAAGGCCGCGCAAAGACATAAGCCCGCGAGGTGCATGCGTTTGAGTAAGTTTGCCATGATATTTGAGTCCGTTTAAAATGTTTATAATCTTGTCTGCACCTGCAAATATACACATTTTTCAGAAACGCCCGCCATCCGCCTGGAAAGAACCGGGCAAAACTTCTCGACCTCCTGGGAAAAGTTCCCCACCCCGGACATAAAGTTCTTTTCCTCCCAGAAATTCTCTATCTTTAGCCTAAAGATACATATCTGCAGGTTAAAGATATATATCTGCAACCTAAAGATACGTATCTGCAGCCTAAAGATAGACTTTTTCTCCGACCTTTGTAAGTTTTTCCTGGGAGAGAACGAACTTTATCCCGGAGCAAATGGATTTTATCCCAAGCCCATCGCGAAGGAAAGTAGGGGCAAAAGGGCGGAAGTTCGCGCGAAAAAGCGTACATTTGCCCCGAAAAAATGAAAAGACAATGGAACCATTCGCAATTATCCAGAAATATTACGCGCAGGATTCGGAGGCATACCGCATCCTGACGACCCATAGCCGGAGCGTGGCAGACAAGGCATTGGCCATCGCCCGCCGGCATCCAGAGTTGAACCTCGACCTCGCTTTTATCGAAGAGGCCGCCCTTTTGCACGACATTGGCGTTTTCCGGTGCGACGCGCCTGATATTGATTGCCATGGCGATGCGCCTTACATTTGCCACGGTTATTTAGGTGCCGAACTGATGCGCGAGGAGGGTTTCCCACGCCATGCCTTGGTGTGCGAACGGCATACGGGTACGGGGCTTTCCCTGAAGATGATTGAGGAACAGAAACTTCCCGTACCGCATCGCGACATGCGCCCTGTCTCGTGGGAAGAGCAAATCATCTGCTTTGCCGACAAGTTTTATAGCAAGACGCACCTGGAACGCGAAAAGACGCCGGAGAAAATCCGCAAGAGCCTCTCGAAATACGGCGAAGAGACGGTTTTACAATTTGATGCGTGGTGTAAACTCTTTTTAGGGGAATAAATGCGCGGGGGTGCGTATTTTGTTATACCTTTGCGCCTTGTTAATGCCTTTGCGCAGAATTTAGTGTGAATGAAGTATCGAATTCTATTAACCCTTTTCGTCTATGTAGTAGGAAGCTGGTGGCTACGCGCCCAAGAGGTGACGCCGCCTGCACGAGATGCCGTAAACACCGTAGCCGATACGACGCTTGCGCCTGCCCTTGCTGCACCGGATAGTTTGGCGACCGATACCTTGGCCGCCGATACCGCACGGAAAGACGCCTTGGATGCCCCCGTGGCCTACCAGGCGACGGACTCGATCGTGATGACTTCCACCAATATGGCTTACCTGTATGGCGAAGGCGACGTGAAATACCAACAGATCCAGCTCCAAGCCGAAGAAATCCAGATGAGCATGGATAGCAGCATGGTGTTCGCAAAGTTCGGGTTGGATTCCATCGGCGAGGAATTCGGCTATCCGCTCTTTATCGATGGCGGAGACCAATACGAGTCGAAGACCATGCGGTATAACTTCAAGACGAAAAAGGGATATATTACCGACGTCATCACCCAGCAGGGCGAAGGCTACGTAACGGCCGGACGGACGAAAAAGACCGAGACGGATGCCCTCAACATGGTGGGCGGACGCTATACGACGTGCGACGACCACGAGCATCCGCACTTCTATATCCAGATGACGAAAGCGAAGGTGCGGCCGAAGAAGAACATCGTCACCGGCCCGGTGTATATGGTGTTCGAAGACGTGCCGATTTACCCGCTCGGGTTGCCTTTCTGCTTCTTTCCTTTTTCCGATACTTACTCGTCCGGAATCCTGATGCCGACCTTCGGCGACGAATCCGCCCGCGGCTTCTACCTGCGCGACGGAGGTTATTACTTTGCTATCAGCGATTACATCGACCTCGCACTGACGGGTGAAATCTACACCAAAGGCTCGTGGGGACTTTCGGCTAAGTCCAGCTATCGGAAACGATACAAATATTCCGGTAATTTCCTCGTCTCTTACCTGGTTTCCAAATATGGAGATAAAGGTTTGCCGGATTATAGCCTCTCGAAAGACTTTAAGGTAAACTGGACGCATACGCAAGACTCGAAGGCGAATCCGTACCTCTCCTTCTCGGCGAGCGTCAACTTCGCCACCAGCAGCTATGACCGTAACCAGCTGAACGGTTTATATAATCCAGAGTCGACCAGCAATACGAAGGGATCGACTGTGAACATTACCAAGCGATTCCCCAATAGCCCGCTGACCATCTCCGGAACGATGTCGATAAACCAGGCGACGCGCGACTCGTCCATTGCCGTTACCCTTCCAGACTTGACCGTGACGCTCAGCCGTATCTATCCCTTCAAACGGAAACACGCCGTGGGGAAAGAGCGTTGGTATGAGAAGATCTCCATGTCCTATACGGGTTATTTCCGAAACAGCATCAACACCAAAGAGAATCTCCTCTTTAAATCCAACTTGATAAAAGACTGGACGAACGGCATGCAACACCGCATCCCGGTGAGTGCGACCTTTACCGCATTCAAATACTTGAACATCTCGCCTTCGTTCAACTATACCGAAAACTGGTACACGCATAAAGTGCAACAAGCCTACGACCGCCAATTGGGACGCATGGCACCGACGGATACAACGTATGGCTTCTACCGGACGTATGAATACGATGCTTCCATCTCGGCTTCGACCACCTTGTATGGTTTCTTCAAGCCATTGCCTTTCTTCGGCGGAAAGAAGATCGAGATGATACGCCACCGCTTCGAGCCATCAGTAAGCATCAGTGCACGCCCCGACTTCGGCGCTTCGAAGTTCGGCTTCTGGGAAAACTATGTGTATACGAATAATCGCGGCGAGCAGGTCGAGACTTATTATTCGCCTTTCTCCGGACAACTCTTTTCTCCTCCTTCGCGAGGGAAATCCGGGTCGGTTAATTTCTCGTTGAACAATAACTTGGAAATGAAAGTGAAGTCCGACAAAGATTCGACCGGCTTCAAGAAGATTAGTTTGATTGATAAGCTTTCGCTCTCCCAATCCTACAACATGGCGGCCGATTCCTTCAAGTGGAGCGACCTCTCCATCGGATTGCGCCTCAAGCTTTCGAAGAATTACACCCTGAACCTGAACGGGACCTTCGATAATTATCTCTATACCTACGACGAGAAGACGCGCACCGCCCGGCAAATCGACAAACTACGCTGGGGAAGCGGCAAGTTTCCACGCCTCCGCAGTACCGGCACCAGCTTTTCGTACACCTTCAACAACGACACTTTCCGGAAATGGTTCGGAGGCGGAGATGATGAATCAGACACAAACGAAAGTACCGATACTCCGTCCGACGAAAACAATAACCTGACCGGTCCGCAAGACGAAGAAGGGAAAAAGGGCGGCCGCCTCTTGGGTAAGAAGAAAGAGACCGGCGAATACGATGCGGATGGCTACTTAAAAGGCGAAATTCCTTGGAGCCTCTCCTTCAATTATAGTATGAGCTTGGGGTATGGCACATTCAATCCCAACAAGATGGAATACAACTACCGCATCACCCATGCGCTAAGTTTCAACGGTAATATCCAACCAACAAAGAACTGGCGCTTCAACTTCAATGCGACGTACGACTTCGACACACATAAAATATCATACCTGACGTGCAACATCACGCGAGACCTCCATTGCTTCCAGATGTCCGCCAGCTTTATCCCCGTAGGACCTTACAAATCCTACACCTTCTCGATCGCCGTTAGTTCGTCGCTACTCAAAGACTTGAAATACAATCAGAGCAGCAGTTATCGGGAAGGACAACAGTGGTATTAAAGGCTCAACCGAAACAAGCTTTCAAGACATTTAAATTGTAATCATATTTATGCGCCTTGAAATAAGCTAACACATTCCCTAATACGACCATTTCAGATGCAGATTGTATATCTTTGAACAAACGCTTGAAATGAGTATCATTTTTCGTTTCTACCCGTTTGGTTATTTCGGTGAATGCTTTCAGTTCCGTCGGCAAACCATATTGCGCCAACTCGACTCCAATCTCTTGGGCACATGAAAGGATAAAAGTGTCCATCGCAGGTTTGATTAGCAAAAGAAAATGGTGCTTGGCTTTGTGCTTCCACAAGGTAATATGCTCCAAACTTGCAATCTCTACACATTCTTCCAGATAAGAAGGTTTACGTTTATCGGCATCTATTATGCCTAAAGCGAATCCATCTTTCAGATTCTTGGCCGTTTGTATAGTGCGCACAACCGTAGTACATCCTTTTTGATGGTTTACACCATCCGTCTTGTACCCTTTTATCGCAAGTAAAGTTTCTACTAAATTTGTATCCACAAAGCATTCCGGCACAATATCCAAATCTCTCATAATTAAATAAATGTTTCGATATTAAAGAATGCATCTACACCATTGTCATAGATTTCTTGCACATCTTCGTCCGTAGCAGTTTTTACTACAGACGTACCATCTTCTCTGAGATAGGTAAAGAATAATCCCAAATCCAAATCCGTTCTTTCCAACAAAGAGGTAAGTATGTATGGACTATGCGTAGCGATAAACAAATGGCTGGCATATTCTCCTTCTTGCGAAACGTCTAAAAGCCAATTTATCAATTGTACTTGCGTCGGAGGGAAAAGATTCTCTTCCGGTTCTTCCAAGAAGATATGACAGAAGTGATTATTTATATATCGAGCATATATTTCCTTGCACTTCTCGGCAGATTCTTTATCTATAAAACCTTCAAAAAGCTCCCTATAAATAAGTTGCAACAAAGCCATATTTTCCAGATTTCGCTTGATGCTTTCATTCTTCTCGCCTTCAGACTGCATCCGAATCAAATAATAGAGATGCACATACAACGGAATAAGGGATTGCAATCCGCTCGACGTATTGGTAAAATCCAGTTCGTTTCCATTGTGCAACGACACCAAATCCACATTAGAACCCGGATCGTAACGATAGGAAACATCCAAATTCAAAACTTTAAGCTTCGTTTGCATGGCTTTGCGCGCTTCTTCCCAATCCGACATAAAATTGCGGATATTGTCGTTGGCCAATTTCACATCAAACCAATTGGGTATGGCAGCTACCATGTTCCGTTCTGCAGGAATGTAAGTTACTTTCGAACGCACATATTCCCAACGTTTTTCTTTCCATGCAAATCGGAATTTCTTTTCCGTATGATTATATGAGAAATGCATATAATCAGATTCGTATTCAATATAGGTATCTTGTTTTTCATATCCTTTCAACTTATGGAACCGAATCAACTCGGTAAGAAACGTGTCTTCCCGCTCAAAAAAATCGGTTTGTTGCGTCAATTCAATGCGCTTTTCAACCCAAGTGCAATAACAGGCCGTCTTCAACACGCAACTTTTACCGGAACTCTGCGGCCCGATAACGACATTGATTCCTTTCAACTCAATATCTACATGTTCCAATGGACCTAAATTTCTAATCTTTAAATGCTTCATAAATATGAGTACTAAAGTGCTTTAGCAATGCTTGTTTCTTTTGCAAACATACGGAAAAATGCTGGAAATACAAATAGCCTCTCAGACAAAAGCCCAAAAACATAGCGATAATCGTCGGAAACGACGGCGTAAATCCCGGCAAATATAACTACAAATGGAAACGATGATAGGCATAAATCCCGCTATATATACATAGTAATTTCCAAACTTATCTTTCACCTTTATCCTATAAGGCTTATACTGAATGAGATCCTGTGAATCGTCTCGTTTTGTGAACACACTTCACAACTTTGTGAACAGTGTTCACAAAATGTACACAAAGGATACAATGATGTAGTGTGAAAGAAAGAGACGATTCACCATTTCTCTCTATCTGACAAAGGATTAAGCGCGTGATGAAAGATATGTTTGGAAATTAATGATGTATATAATAAGGTGTAAAATCTTTGCATTTGGTGACTTTCTGTTTCATAGGTAGCCATAACCTATTTTTTATTTTGTACCTTTGCCCTTAAAAATGCAAGCACAATGAAAGAATCTATTTACATACAGAATATAGGTCCGCTTCGTAACATCGAGTTGGATCATATAAAGCCCTTCACCCTTATCATCGGAGAATCGGCAAGTGGTAAAAGTACATTGATGAAAGTGCTTGCCCAGTTTCGCTATTTTTATAAGATAGCGGTCATTCGTTCGTGGCTGAAGAACGCACATGTAAAAGGTACTTATTTTAAGATTAAAATAGAAGAGTTTTGGCGACGTGCGGGACTTCAAGAAATGATAAAGGCTTCTTCGGTTGTGGTGTATACCGTTACAGAAGGGGGAAATAAGTATGTGATAAGTTATCGCAACGGGAAATTGGCTCCTTTGCCTACAATTCCCAATAGCGATTTGCAATTCTTTAAAATCTCTTTCATCTCTGAAAATCGGAATGTGATTCCGGATTGGAATGAGACAGGCGCGTCGAATGCGGGTTTTGGGGCGCGTTTAGGCTTTTATTTCCATGAGACATTTTATGATTTCGACAAAGCGACAGACGTATTGCAAGATATACCTTTGGAGCACTTAGCGATGCATCTACTTGTGACGAAGCGTGGGAACAAGAAAAAATATAAAATAAAGCCCGACGATAATAGCTATGACCCCATTGAGTTGCAACATGCATCTTCAGGCGTGCAGACCTCTTCATCGTTGGTCACGATACCGATTTATATGGCAAAGCACTTTTCCTTCGAAGATGCATTCCAACGGGCGACATACGATTTCTTATTTAAAGCCAACCGTTTGGGCGATTTTAGTACCAATTTTGATATTTCGAAGTTGAAAAGGTGGATTCACTTGCACGTGGAAGAAGCCGAATTATGCCTCTTCCCAGATGCACAACGTCTCTTGATTGATACATTGGTCAAAACCTGTTTCCATAACCAGGAGGAAGACCGACAACTTACCCTGATGATTACGACGCATAGTCCTTATATCATCAATCATCTGAATGTGCTTTTACGCCGTTATACGCAACATTCGGAAAAGGCAGGCATTGCGCCGGATAGTTTGGGCGTATACCGAATCATGGACGGCTCTTTGCAAAATTTGATGGGGAAGGATTTGACGACAGGGGAAACGGTGGTTAATACGATCGACTTGTCGGAAACAATGAATGGGATTTATCAAGAATACGTATCGCTTGCCAAATAACCAATAAATATGAAAGATTTACTTTTGAATGCCTTTAAAAAGCATTACGGCGTCGTTCGTTCTTTCGCGGTGGACGAATCTATTTTTCAGACCGACTTTGTGTTGGCAGACGAAAAAGCGTGTCATGCTTGCGCGGTTAAAGATGATGTACAAAAGTGTGCGCGACATGAAGTTGCTAAATTTGAATGTAAGGACAAAATAGCAACAGTTATTGATTATGAACGTCTTATCGATGAGTTAGCCGGTACGAAGGCGGGAGAGGGAAAGAAGTGTGATAAAATAGTGTATACTTCAGACAAATCCCAATTCATTCTAAATGAACTGACTTGTTCGCAAGGGAAATACATTGAAAGCAAACGGGCGAAAGCCATGATTCAGTTAAACCAAAGTATAAGTAAGCTGTGTGCAGTTCCGGAAATCCATCAGTTTGTCCGTTCTTTCCAGCAACAAGTAGGTTTGTTTTCGTATCGAATAAAAGACGATGAGAATACAGGAAATAGCAACCAAGCTATTCAAGGAATGCAACAATTTTTTCAACCGCTCAAGGCCATTTCCGTTATCCAAACGACGAAGAGCCTGGATGAGAATTTCGACTTTGTACAAGTCTTGTATCCGAACGAATATGAACTTTGATGTTTTGGATTTCATCCTCCAAACCCCACCCTTTCGTCCATAAATCCCCTACTTTCGGATAAGAACCTGAAAATTTTCTCACTTTTTTCTTGCTATTTCATTTTTCCTCCTTACCTTTGCATCGATTCCACATCGGAGAGCGTTTCCGACTTAGGGAATCATTGAAATATTGACAAGCATTTTACGAAGATTATTCTAAACTGGAAATCTGCAAAATTTGAAGTTTATCGGAATAATGGACAGTAAATGCTTGCGCTCTAATACGAATCTGTAGAGGTTTCGTGCATTTTTGCATAGAAACTTTATTATAACGTATAGGCGCGGGCTGTTGTTCTATTGTTGATAAACGGGCTTTGCAGAGCCTCCAGTTTGATAATAGACAACGTAAGCCCGCGCTTTCTTTATGTCCGTAATCAAAGCCGGGTGCGTTGTACTAACCTTCGTAAGATTTAATCAAGAGTTTATTAATCAAACATTTTTGTATAATTAAAATTTTAAATCTTATGAACAAAAAAGTACTTACGCTTTGTGCGGGCTTCTTGCTCGTGGGTTCAACGGTTGCTTTTGCGCAGGAGGCGACTGTAACGAAAGTATTACCAAGTGTAGGGGGCGCATTGACCTTTACTGATGGTAAGTTGACTTTGGATGATGACTATTCAGTGCCCGATTCACTGAAAGGATACTACATCATCAATACTCCGAATGTAACACTGGATGGTAAGAACAAGACTTTGACTGGGCGTTTGGTGATTGCTGCGGAAAATGTCACCATCAAAAACTTGGATATTGTTAACAGCCTGACTTCTACCGTAGCTGGTGGTTTCTGGAATAATACGGCGTTAACCGTATTTGCTGACGACTTCTCCATTACAGGGTCTACAATTACAGGGTCTGTGACAGAAGAAAACAACGTAAACTGCATTAACGGTATTGTCATTTATCCACAAGGAGGAGCCTCAAATTATGAGATTGACGACAATACAATCTCTGGTTTTGCACAGATGGCAACTGATAGCTATGGACGCTGGTATTCTTCTGCGTTCCAGGTTTATCAGAACAGAAGTGTAACAATTGATACTGAAGCGTCTCAACCTGAAAACTTAGCAGGTTTAAAGGTGAAAGGTATCAATTCCCAGTCATCTACTATTGCAAATGCAGACAAATTAATTGCTACAGTGGTTGATAACAATGATTTTGAAGGGAATGATGCAGATGTTGTAGTTCGTGATGGTGCAGAAGTGAATGAAGATGGAACTGCAAATAAAAAGTATGCAGTGGATGGTGCTTATTTGACTTATCCTTCTGACGAAGCAGGAAGTGATGATGTTACAGCTTTCCAAGCTGCATTAGCGGATGCATTACAGGCAGGCGATGCCAATACAACATTGACAATAGAAGGTGCTACTCCGACCCAGATCCAAGATGCGATTAAAACTCTTGTTACAACTTCTTTAGGAGAAGATGAAAAGTTCATTTCCACAAAAGCCTTGAGCGCAGCCAACATCGTTATCAACACGGTTAACGAAAAAGGTGCAAACACAGGTGCTGTAGTTTTAGGTACAGTTGTTAATGCTCCAGCTGGTGCTTTGCAAATTTCAATTGCTTCGGATGGCGAAATAGAAGTTGCCCCGTTGGCTGATGTGGTTGACGAAATGGCTACAGGTCATTATTACTTATTAGCCGATAAAGACAACCCAACAAACGTTATCGCGAGCAAATGGGAAGTTGAGAATTACTCCGCATTGTCTGCATCTGAAAAAGCAGCTTGCTTATGGGCTGTTGATGCTATCTTGAATACAAGTGCTGATGGTAAGAGCGGTTACGCTACTTTAATTAACAAAGCTGGCGACGTATTTCTTGATGGAACGGGCAAGAAGAGAATTGCGGTTAAGGTTAAACTCAATGAGGATAAAGTATGGGTTATCGACTATAAAGATGGCAAAGCTCAATTCGTAACAGCTGACAATTTCGGTGATACATCGAACGAAAATTCGAAGAACGTAGTCGTTGTTGATGCTCCAGCCAACACCGCTTTGTCTTACGACATCTTGAAGAAGTACTTGGGTGAAAGCTTCGACATCAAGTTGAGCTACAACAACAAGGCTTTGGAAGATGATGAATTGACAGGTACATTGACTCCGGAACTTCTCTCAGATGGAACTTATGCTTTGAAGAGAGCTGACGACAAGTATTTAGTAGTGGTTACTTCTGAAAACTTGGGTGGTAGCGGAACGCATGTTTATTCTGTTGAAGCTTTGACAGAGAAGCAACTTCTTACGGCATTAAACGGCAAGAATGCCAACAACTATGCTTACAAGTTCACAATCTATGCTTACGATGACTATACATTTGGCGAAACAAGCAATGTTGCCCGCATCGAAGCACAGAACAATGTAGGTGATAAATTCGTATTAGGCGCATTGTCTCAAGCTACAACAAGTGGCGTAACTTACTATTTGGCAGCTGAACGTCCTACAACTAACTGGTTGGGCGACCTTAACATCGAAATGGGTCACTTCAATGTAGTAGATGTAGAAAAGTTGTTAGGTAATACTCCTGCATTCTTTACGGTAACAAACAAGAATGTGAAGAGAACCAACAAAGGCCAAGTATTAGGCATCAACGAATACGGTCATGCAACTTTCGTTAAACCAGAAAATGCTTTGGTTGGTTATCCGGAAACGCAATGGGCTATCACGTACGATGCCGAAGCTAAGACTTTGACGTTCAAGAATCGTGAGAATCCGGATGCTACAGGATATGTTTGGAATGCAGATGAACAGAAGTATGAATATTACACGATGCTTACAGATCATCTGTATAACGTTCCGGGTAAGACAAATGTATTTGCTTATTATGGTGACACATTGGAAATTAAAGCTATCACAGATTACAAGGAATCGGATGGTTACAAGCGTTACAACTTCGCTGAACTGGAAGACCAGAACTATTACGTAGGTGTTTACAATGCTATTACAGAAAGCAACACCTGGATGGTTGAAAACCACGGTACAACACACCAAGTAGGTTTAGTAGCAGAACAAACAGACGCTACGGAATGGGCTTTGAAACCGGCGATGTCTATCGAACGTGATGTATACGGTGAAGTAGAAACCGTTACTCCAGATACCATAGAAGTAAAGAGCATCTTGGGTTACTATAAGAATGGAACTTATACAGAAACAGTAGATGCAGACAAAGAAGGTACAGTAATCTTGAAGTTCCCGGCTTATGCATTGCGTAACTCGGCTAATGGTGAGTACATGGCTTACAGTTCACCTAACGAATACTATGTAACGGGCGCTGACGGACAGAAGAAAGGTTATACAAATGTAAATAACGCAGATTTCTTTGCATTGAAGGAAGTAGGTAATGGCCGGTATCAATTGGTAACGGTTAACCATACGAGCGACGAAGAAGACCCGATCACAGCATTGACTTGGTACAAAGCATTTGGCGGTCATAGCGCAGACAAGGGTATGATTGGCCAGACGACAATGTACGACCAGACGGAGAACGATATCTTCAGCATCGTAGAAAAGGCTGCTCCTGAATATCGTCAGGTGGCTATGGGCGATACAATCCGCATCTATCGCAACGACGATCCGGAAGATGTATTGTATGAAAAGGGTGAATTCCTCGGAACTCCGACTTCGCTGCAATTCGACGCTGCTAATCCGGCATTGTATGTGGATACAGCTTATGTAAACCGTCCGTACAACAACCGTTGGGAATATCTGTTGGCTGTAGATGCTAAGCATTGGGAATCGAACTTGGTTTGCGAAATTCCGGAACATCCGAAGCACTATGCCGATACGACAAGCGGTCGCTTCTTGGTGAACTTAATGGATTCTGCTTACGTTTACCACGATAACAATATCCATAACAACAAGTTCATCAACGAAGAAGATGGTGAAGTATACGCTAAGTTAGGCTTCGTGGAAGGTTATCATACGCATGACACTTTGTATCTGAAGCGTCCGAACGGTACTTACGATGCACTTCCTATGACGCGTGAAGATTACTCGCATAGCATTGCGAAGTTCGCATTCCGCTACATCGATAGCAACAGCGATGCGTTCGTAATTGAAACAGGTATTAAGGACTTCGAAGCTACAACAGACAAAGAACGTGAAGTTGTAAGCCGCGGCTATATTAAATGGTTGAATGGTACATTAGTGGTTGTTCCGAACATTGCATCAGCTGAAATCTTCAACCTGAATGCAGACGAAACTCGCACACCGACTGCTAACGAATCCATCAACGCAGAAGGCGCAGTAAGCGTAACAGCAGTTGACGGTGCCGTAGTAATCAAGGGCGCAGCTGGCAAGAACGTAGTAATCGCTACTATCTTGGGTAAAGTCGTAGCTAACGAAACAGTTAACAGCGACAATGAGACGATCGCCGTACCAGCTGGTATCGCAGTAGTTTCTGTTGATGGCGAAAGCTTCAAGGTTGTAGTTAAATAAATGAATAGAAATAAGTTCATAACATTATAAATTTAAGTTGTTAATAAATAGTTAATAAGCTGATAGTGCCCCTCGCGAGAGTCGCCGCAGCGCATAAACGTTAGTATTAATATTAGTAATAAAAATTCTATTCAAAAAACGCTCCCTTCTGGGAAGAACGGAGCGTGAAACTCTTAAGAGCCTCTTTCCTCTCATCAGGGAAGGGGCTTTTCTTTGTACAGCCCTGAAGGCATTTCGCCACCCGCCCTATCGATACTTCATATCTTGGCCAAGATATTTTTTTATCTTCTGGAAGATATTTTATTATCTTCAGAAAGATATTTTTTTATCTTTAAGAAGATATGAAGCGTGTACAGAGCAGGTAGCGAAGTGCCGATAACGCGGGTGGTAAAGAAAAAGGCCCGAAGGAACAGCGCAGTGTGCTGTTCTCCGAGCCTCTATATAACCATCAAAAAAGGAGCTTATTTGATTTCCCACGTCTCGCAGCTATGCAGGAACTCGCTGAGCGTGCGGGCCGGCATTTTGGCCTGTACGTCGTGGAGCTGTTCGTGCACAGCTTCGTCGTAGGTCGGGGCGTCTACGTCGCGGATGATGCCGAGTGCGACGGGCAGGTCGCCGCCCATCATGGCGAGCATCATGTGCAACGTATTGTCCTTGCAATGGGCGTCGTGGACGAGGACATCGTCCAGCGTGTAGCCATCCTGGCCAATCGTCACCGCCTTCAGCTTCAGGCCATCGAGGACGATTCCCTTCTCGTTATCCTTGCCGAAGAGCATCTTCTCGCCGTGGCGGAGGAAGATAGTGCGGTCGGCGCGGAACTCCTTGTCGGTAATCTGCTTGTGGATGCCGTTGTTGAAGATGACGCAGTTCACCAAGACCTCCGTCACGGACGCGCCCTTATGGCGTGCCGAAGCGGCGAGGATTTCGGTGGTGTTCTTCAAGTCCACGTCGATGGCGCGGGCAAAGAAGTTGCCACGGGCGCCCAGTGCCAGTTCGGCCGGGATGAACGGATCCTCTACCGTGCCGTAGGGCGAGCTCTTCGAGACGAAACCACGGTCCGACGTCGGCGAGTACTGTCCTTTCGTCAAGCCGTAAATCTTATTGTTGAAGAGGACAATGTTCAGGTCCACGTTGCGGCGCACGGCGTGGATGAAATGGTTACCGCCAATCGCCAGGCAGTCGCCGTCGCCCGTGATGAGCCATACGCTCAGGTCGGGACGTGCCGTCTTCACACCCGTGGCAATCGCCGCGCCGCGTCCATGAATCGTATGGAATCCGTACGTATTCATATAATAAGGCAAACGGGACGAGCATCCGATACCCGAAATCACCGCCATCTGGTGCGGAGCGACACCCACTTCCGCCATGGCTTTGTGCAGGCAATTGAGCACGGCATGGTCTCCGCAGCCCGGACACCAGCGCACGTACTGGTCGCTCTTATAATCACTCGGTTGATATTTTATTCCTTCTGCTACCATAACTTAAGCCTCCAATATTTTCGTAAATTCTTCGACCAAGCGGGCTACGATGAACGGTTGCCCCTTGATGCGGTTAAACTTATACGGATTGAAATCGTCGATCTTGCTGCGCAGGTAGTTGGCGAACTGGCCGTTGTTCTGCTCTGCTACGACGACTTTCTTATACCGTTTCAAGACCTCTTCCGTGTTCTTAGGCAACGGGTTGATGAAGCGGAAGTGCGCCAAGGCCACCTTCTTGCCCATCTCCTGCATGTCTTCCATCGCTTCGTAGAGATGACCGTACGTGCCGCCCCAACCTACGATCAAGAGGTCGGCATCCGGATCGCCTACAACTTCCACGTCGGGGATGAAGTCGACTATCTTGTCGATCTTCGCCTGGCGGGTACGCACCATCTTCTGGTGGTTCAGCGGGTCGGTCGAGATGGCACTTGTATCGTAATCCTTCTCCAGACCGCCTAAGCGATGCGTGAAACCTTCCGTACCCGGAATCGCCCAATAACGGACGAACGTATCCTTGTCGCGGCGATAAGGCTTCCAAGGTTTGTCGCCCTGGTAGTTCGAGACGTAATTCGGTGTGATAGCGGGATATTTATCCAGCTCCGGCAGACGCCAAGCCGACGAACCGTTGGCAATGAAGGCATCCGTGAGGAGGATGACCGGCGTCATGTGTTCCACGGCCAACTTCCCGGCCCAGAACGCCATATCGAAACAATCGGTCGGCGTCGACGCAGCTACGACTACAGCCGGGCATTCGCCGTTACGTCCATACAAGGCCTGCATGAGGTCGGTCTGTTCCGACTTGGTAGGCATACCTGTCGACGGGCCACCGCGTTGCACATCAATCACCACCAATGGCACCTCGGCAATGACCGCCAATCCAATCGCCTCGCTCTTCAACGCCAAACCGGGGCCCGAAGTCGAGGTAGCCGCCAAGCATCCCGCGAAGCTGGCGCCGATAGCCGTACATACGCCGGCGATTTCATCCTCGGCCTGCACCGTAATTACGCCCAAGTCTTTCCGCTTGGAGAGCTCGTGCAAGATGTCGGTAGCCGGTGTGATAGGATAACTTCCCAGAAAGAGGCGCAAGCCTGCTTTCTCGGCAGCGGCAATCAAACCGTAGGAAGTGGCCTTGTTGCCATTCACGTCCATATACGTGCCCGGCTCGGCCTTCTTGCTTTCGATGCGGTAGGTCGAGACGGAAGCGTGGATGTTGTGCCCGTAGTTGTATCCGTCGGTGAGGGCTTTGATGTTGGCCTGCGCGATGACCGGCTTCTTGGCGAACTTCGTCTGGAGCATGTGCATTGCCTCTTCCAACGGACGCTCGAACAACCAGCAGACGAGGCCCAGCGCGAACATGTTCTTGCAACGGAGCGCCGACTTGTTATCCAATCCAAAATCAACCAGGCCGTCTTTCACCATCGTCGAGATAGGAGCCGCTACGACCTGCACCTGCGTCAGTCCCAGTTCCTGGAACGGATCGTCGGTCGTGAACTGCGCCTTCTCCAAATCCGCCTTCTTGAAAGAGTCCGTATCGATCAGCACGATTGCGTTCGGTTTCAAATGCTTTACGTTTACCTTCAACGCAGCAGGGTTCATGGCGACGAGCACGTCTGCCTTATCTCCCGGCGTAAAGATCTTTCTGGAACCCAAATGAACCTGGAAACCGGACACGCCGCTCAAGGTACCTTGGGGCGCCCGCACCTCTGCCGGGAAGTCGGGGAAAGTCGAAATCTCGTTCCCGAAGATGGCAGACAGGTTCGAAAAGATGGTGCCGGTCAATTGCATCCCGTCGCCAGAATCGCCCGAGAAGCGGACTACCACCTTTTCCAATGTTGTTACTTTTGTTTGTTCTGTCATAATATTGTATATTTCTGAACTTGTTTGCAAAGAAAATAAGAATGTACGAGAAAACCTAAAAAGCGGTCAAATAGATGTCGATATTGTTCGACCGCAAGTTGAACCGGTTCGAGATGTACTCGTTCACCGGCTTCCCTTGGTACAAGTAAACGCCCCGCTTGAAGCTCGTATTCGTCTTGATCAGGTTCTGCGCATTCCCGACGTCGCCCAAGTGCGAGAGGAGCGGCACCATCAAATTGCTGAAGGCCATCGAAGCGGTCCGCGCCACATAATTGCTGATAAACGGGCGGCAGAAATGCAACACCCCGTGCTGCTCGAATATCTCCGGGTCGGAAGGTGAAAGGCAACAGGTCGTCTCGAAGCAACCGCCTTGCGTCACGCGGAGGTCGATGATGAGCGAACCCTTCTTCATCGTCTCGATCAGCTCTTCGGCAATGACGAAATGATGGTCGAAACTATCCTTATGCAACGCGCCAATCACCACGTCCGCGCTCTGGAACGCATTCCGCAACACGTTCGGGTGGAAATTGGAAGCGAACAGGGAGACGCCCAACGTCCGGTGCAACTGCCGGAGCCGCGCGATGTCGTTGTCGAACACCTTCACCGACGCGCCCAATGCCATGGCCGCCCGGGCTGCGCTCGTCCCGGCCGTCCCGGCGCCAATGACGACCACCTCGGCCGGCGAGACACCGGCAATGCCTCCCAGCAGGATGCCTTTTCCCCCGTGGTTATTGCTCAAGAGGTCGGCGGCAATCGTGATGGCCGCATAGCCTTCTATCTCCGCCATCGCGCCCATGAGGGGTTGGAAACGGCGTTCGCGGTCGCTCCAAAACTCGTAGGCGAAGGCGGTGATGCGCTTGGCCATCATCAGTTGGTAGGCTTCGGGTTTCAACCAGGGGCGCGGTGTGAAGGAGCAAACCGTCGTGCGGGGATTCATCCAGGCCACCTCCTCCGGCATCGGGGGCAATATCTTCACCACCACATCCGATTGGTACACCCGTTCCGGCGAAGCGGCGATCTCCGCCCCCGCGTCGGCAAAATGGTTGTCGGCATAATTGATGCCCAACCCCGCTTCGCGCTCCACACGCACCTGGTGGCCGTAGTTCACCAATATCTCGACCGCTTCGGGCGTCAAGGCCAAGCGTCGTTCGCCGGCGGCACGCTCTTTGGGAATGCCTATCGAGAGGTGCGTACCCAGCTTGCCCAGTTCCTGCAGCAATTCCTGCGGGACGTAAAATTGGGATGTATTGTCGGATGTGTTTCTCATACGCGTATGTCTTTAAATGATTTCTTTCAATTGCTCGATAATCCGCTGCACGTCTTCCGGGCCGTCCATCTGCTCCGCGTCGAAGATGATGCGGGCTTGGCGGTAGAAGGGTTCGCGTGCCTGCAGGTTCGCGGCGATGAATTGTTTCAACTCCTCGCCCGACCGGTTCTGGAGGACGGGGCGCGTCTGCTTGCACGTCTCGAGCCGCGCCGCCAATTCGTCGACCGACACCTTCAAATATACCGTTGTTCCCTGTGCATTCATAAAAGCCGCGTTGTCGAAAAAGCAAGGCGTTCCGCCGCCTGTCGAGACGAGCACGTCTTCAAACTCCGCCACCTCGTGCAACATCCGCCGCTCGATGTCGCGAAAGCCCTCTTCTCCCTTTTCGGCAAAAATCTGGCGGATCTCCTTATGGAAGCGCCCTTCGATATAGAGGTCCAGGTCGATGAACGAAAGATGCAGCTCGGCCGCAAGGCTCCGCCCCACGGTCGTCTTTCCCGCCCCCATGTAGCCTGTCAAGAATATACGTTTCATTGCTTGTTGTTTTGAATTTCTGCAAAAGTAGCTAAAAATGAAATATTCCCTATCTTTGCAGGCGGATTTTCGTAGGCCAAGCAGGTAAAATTGCCATAAAATGGGCATAAAGCCTCCTTTCCGGGCCTACCATCTTTGACTTTTTGTGTACAACAGGCAAAAGACAGCAACACTATCTTTGACTTTTTGTCGACAACAAGCAAACGGCAGTGATATACACTTTGACTTTTTGTGCACAAGAAGCAAACGGCGGTGATATACACTTTGACTTTTTGTGTACAACAAGCAAACAGCAGTGACGCTATTTTGACCTTTTGTGGACAACAAGCAAACGGCGCCAATAGTATCTTTGACCTTTTGGCGACAAGAAGCAAAAGTGTATGCCATACTCTTTGACCTCTTGTCGACAAAAAGTCAAAGATAGTATCCCCGGAAAGGCCGCGGGAATCCGATTTAATAGAAAGAAGTACAAGTATATAACAGAAATGATAATGAAAACGAACCGAAAACGGAAATATTACGTCGTATGGCAGGGCGTGAACCCCGGCATCTACAACGATTGGGCCACGTGCGAGGAGCAGGTGAAAGGATACACGGGCGCGAAATACAAAGCCTTCGAGACACGCGCGGCCGCCGAAGAGGCCTACGGGCAAGGCTACGAGGCATACCGCGCCGCGAACCCCTCGAACCGCATGGTGTTCGAACGGATGATGCATGCCGAGACGCCCGCCATCGGGAAGCCCATCGAGGAGAGCCTCGCAGTAGACGCCGCCTGCAGCGGGAACCCGGGCGACCTCGAATACCGCGGCGTGTACACCCGGACGGGGCAGGAGGTGTTTCGCGTCGGGCCGCTGCGGCGGGGGACGAACAACGTGGGCGAATTCCTGGCGATCGTACATGGGTTGGCCTTCCTGAAGCAAAACGGAATTTCCCTGCCGATCTATTCAGACAGCCGCAACGCCATCGCGTGGGTCAAGGCCAAACGGTGCAAGACGCTCCTCCAGCGCGAGCCGGCCAACGAGCCCCTGTTCGACCTCATCCACCGCGCCGAGAAATGGCTGCAAGAGAACGATTACACGACCGAAATCCACAAGTGGGAAACCGCCGCGTGGGGTGAAATTCCCGCCGATTTTGGCAGGAAATAACATCGACCGTGCAATTTATCACCGCTTGCTGCGTTATGCAATCAAACAAATGCGTACATTTGCAACGGTTTTGCCGCCGGAAGGGGCAAGCAGGGAATAGAGTTAAATCCAAATTAATAAAGATAGAATGGGAAATTACAAACTAATCAACAACGCATTGGGATGGATTGTCTTTGCCATCGCCTCTTGCGTTTATTTGATGACCATCGAACCGTCGGGCAGCTTCTGGGACTGCGGCGAGTTCGTTTCTTCGGCATACAAACTGGAAGTAGGACACCCGCCTGGAGCACCGTTCTTCATGCTTACGGCGAACCTGTTCACCCAACTGGCGTCCGACCCGGGCGCAGTGGCGAAGATGGTGAACACGATGTCAGCCCTCTTCAGCGGATTGACCATCCTGTTCCTCTTCTGGAGCATCACTCATTTGGCCCGGAAGATCGTGGTAAACGACGGGCAGGAGATGACGCTCCCGCAGCTGGTGACCATCATGGGCTCGGGCGTGGTCGGCGCGTTGGCCTATACGTTTAGCGACACGTTCTGGTTTAGTGCGGTCGAGGGTGAAGTGTATGCGTATTCCTCGCTCTTTACGGCGGTTGTATTCTGGTTAATCCTGAAATGGGAGGAAGTGGCCGACAAGCCGCATGCCGACCGGTGGATTATCCTCATTGCCTATTTGATGGGGTTGAGCGTCGGCGTCCACTTGCTGAACTTGCTCTGTATCCCGGCGATGGTGCTGGTATATTACTACAAGAAATTCCCGAACCCGACGATGAAGGGGACGCTCGTCGCCCTGCTGGTCTCGTTCGTGATTATCGCCCTGATGATGTACGGCGTGGTGCAGGGACTGGTCGAGATTTGCGGTTATTTCGAATTGCTGTTTGTGAATGTATTCGGCATGCCTTACAACAGTGGCGTGTATGCGTATGTCATCGTCTTGGCGGCTGTCTTGGGATGGTCTATCTGGGAGACAATGCGCGACGAAGTGCATCCGCTCCGCTTGAAACTGTCGTTCCTCTTGGCGGTGACGCTGATTGGTATTCCGTTTATCGGTAGCAGCTACTTGGTACCGGTGGTGATCGTGGCCGGATTGGCCGCTTGGCTCTTCCTGAGCAAGAAGCTCAACATAAAACTGATGAACACGACGCTGACGGCGTTGCTGGTGATTGTGGTCGGCTATTCCTCTTACGCGCTGATCCTGATTCGCGCTACCGCCGATACGCCGATGAACCAGAATGCCCCAAGCGATATCTTTACACTGCGTACCTACCTGGCGCGCGAACAGTATGGCGATAGACCTTTATTATATGGTCGGACCTACGTATCGGAAGTGAAGCGTACGAGCGAAGGCAACATGTGCGCTGCCGTCACCCACGAAGGTTCGCCGGTATGGACACGCGTCGAGAAGAAGGACCCGAACGAAAAGGACCGTTACTATATCTCGCGTCATAACCTCGAATATGAATATGTGGATGAACTCAACATGTTTTTCCCCCGCATGCATAGCGCCGAGCCCCGCCACATCGAGGCTTACAAGGAATGGGCCAACATCAAGGGGCAACCGGTGAAGTTCACGCAGTGCGGCGAGACGAAATCCGTCCTCAAGCCCACCTTCGCCGAGAATATCCGCTTCTTCGTCTCCTACCAGTTGAACTTCATGTATTGGCGTTACTTCCTCTGGAACTTCTCCGGACGGCAGAACGACATCCAGGGGCAGGGCGAAGTGAACCACGGGAACTGGATCACGGGTATCAAGTTCATCGACGAGATGCTGGTGGGTCCGCAAGACAATATGCCCTCCGACATTGCCGACAACAAAGGCCATAATGTCTATTACATGCTCCCGCTCCTCCTCGGTATCTTAGGTTTGGTGTATCAAGTCTATGCCGGGAAGAAGGGAATCCAAGGTTTCTGGGTGACGTTCATGCTCTTCTTCATGACGGGCATCGCCATCGTGCTTTACCTGAACCAAAGTCCGCTGCAGGTGCGCGAACGAGACTATGCGTATGCCGGTTCGTTCTATGCGTTCTGTATCTGGATTGGTTTCGGCGTGGCGGCATTGGTCAAGTTGCTGCAGAAATATGCGAAATTACCCGCGATGACCTCGGCAGTGGCGGCGTCTGTCCTCGCGTTGTTCGTGCCGATCCAGATGGCCGGGCAGAATTGGGACGACCACGACCGCTCGGGCCGTTACATCGCCCGCGACTTTGCGCAAAACTACCTCAACTCCTGCGAACCGAACGCCATCCTCTTTACCAATGGCGATAACGATACCTTCCCGCTCTGGTATGCCCAAGAGGTAGAAGGCATCCGTACCGACGTCCGCGTCTGCAACACCAGCTACCTGCAGACGGATTGGTACATCGACCAGATGAAGAAACAGGCCTACGAATCGGATCCGCTGCCCATCTCGTGGAACCACGCGGATTATGTACAGGGAACGCGCGACTTCGCGTACGTCTTCCCCGTCACCGAACAGGCGGTAGACCTCAACACGGCCCTGGAATTTGTCCGCAGCAACGACCCGAAATACAAAAAGATCCCGGGACTGAACGAGCCGATGGATTACGTCCCCTCGCAGACCCTGGCCTACAAGGTGGATTCGGCAGCCGTCGTGCAGCATGGCGTGGTCAACACGGCCGACGCCCGTTACATCCTGCCGGAAATGACCATCAACCTCAAAGGAAAGAACGCGCTGGGCAAGCAGGAATTGATTATCCTCGATATGCTGCAGACCAACAACTGGCAGCGGCCGATGTATTATGCCATCACCGTCTCGCCCGACCAGTTCGTCAACCTTTCGCCCTATTTCCAGAAGACCGGTATGGCGTACCAGATCGTTCCGATGAAAGTAGAGAAGACCGTGAAGGCGGTGAATGTCGAGAAGATGTATGATAACGTGATGAACAAGTTCAAGTGGGGCGGCGTGAACGAGCCGGGCGTCTACCTCGACGAGAACGTACTCCGCATGTGCAAGTCGTACCGCTTCAGCGTCTTCGCGCCTCTGGCTGCGACGTTGATGCAAGAGGGCGACAACGAGCGGGCGCTGAAGGTGCTCGACAAGTGCATGGAAGTCCTCCCGCCGGAAAACGTCCCGATGGACTATACGGTGCTCTCGATTGGCGAGTTCTATTATCTGTTGGGCCAAAAGGAGAAAGGGCATGCCGTCTATGCCGCCGTGGCCGAGAATATGATGCGCAACCTCGACTGGTATTTCCGTCTGAAACCAGACCAGTTTGCCTCTGTCGCTCCCGATTTGAATACGGACCTCTATACGATGCAAGAAATCATGCGCGTAGCGAAAGAGCACGACAAGGAGCTGCAAGAGAAGTACCAGGAAGAGTACGACAACTTCCGCATGGCGTATGCCTCGCTACAGAAACAAGGCGAATAAGTACTGATTAAATATGTTCATAGAGCAACCGCCCTGGTTCTACAGGGCTTTATTCCCGGGGGCGACCTGGCGAATCCCGTCCGACGAGCGATGCGTCTACCTGACGTTCGACGACGGCCCGATTCCCCAGGTCACCCCCTGGGTTTTAAATACGCTGGACCAGTACGGCGTGAAGGCCACCTTCTTTATGGTGGGCGACAATGTGCGCAAGCATCCCGACGTGTTCCGCATGGTCGTCGAGCGTGGTCATGCCGTGGGGAACCATACCTTCCACCACATCCAGGGCATCCGTTATTGGACACGCAATTACCTGGCAGACGTAGAGCTGGCCGCCCGCCTCATCCCCGGCAACCTGTTCCGTCCGCCCCACGGGCACATGCGTTTCCCGCAGTTGCTCCGCCTCCGCGAGACGCACCGCATCGTGATGTGGGACGTCGTGACGCGCGATTACAGTCCGCACCTCTCGCCCCAGCAGGTCCTGGAGAACGTGAAACGCTATACGCGCGACGGCTCCATCCTCGTCTTCCACGATTCCCTCAAGGCCGAGCGGAATATGCGCTGGGCGATGCCCCGGGCCATCGAATGGCTCCTCCAAGAGGGCTACCGGTTCAAGCGGATCGAGTGAAAAGGGTCTCTCCGAAGCCATAAAATTGACAGAAAATACAATTTAGAGTCTAAATTTCGCATTGCTGTCAGTGGAAAATGGAATTTAGAGTCTAAATTCCGCATTCCACCTGACGAAAAATCAAATTCAGGGTCTAAATTTCACTTTCATTTAGAATGAGTGTCCAATTTAGACTCTAAATTTCATTTTCATTTAGAATGAGTGCCCGTTTAGAGTCTAAATTTTACATTTATTCAGGAAGAGTACCCAATTTAGACTCTAAATTAGATTTTCCTGTAACACGAATATCGAAAATAAAGCAGCAAATGCAGTTAGCAACAAGCCAAATAAAGGAACAAGCCCGCAGATTGGGCTTCGAAGCCTGTGGCATCGCCCCGGCAGCGGCGATCCCCGGCGAGGCGGCGCGGCTGGACGCTTGGCTGGCGAAGGGATACGAAGCGGGGATGAGTTACCTGGCGAACCACCGCGCGCTGCGGCTCGACCCGGCGGAACTGGTGCCCGGCGCACGGAGCATCATCTCCTTCGCCCTCAACTATTTCCCGGCGCAAAGGCGAGACCCGTCCCTCCCCCACATCGCCTACTACGCCTACGGCCGGGATTACCACAAGGTGATGAAACGGAAGCTGCGGCAACTTTGGGAATCGCTGGGCGGACGGGAGGAAGAGGCGCGGCTGTTTGTGGACTCCGCCCCGGTGTTGGAACGCTACTGGGCGTGGCGCGCGGGCCTCGGGTGGATAGGCAAGAACAACTGCCTGATCCTGCCGGGGCGCGGCTCCTTTTTCTTTTTGGGCGAGATTATGACGACGCGCGAGGTGGATGCGTACGATGAACCCATGCCGTCGCGGTGCGGGACGTGCGACCGCTGCCTCCGGGCCTGTCCTTCCGGGGCGTTAGAGGCGCCTCATCTCCTCAACGCCAACCGTTGTTTCTCCTACCTGACCATTGAAAACAAAGGGGAAATCCCCGACGAGCTGGCGCGGAAATTGGGGAACCGGCTCTACGGATGCGATACGTGCCAAACAGTCTGCCCGCACAACCGCTTTGCCCGGCCGACGCATGTAGAAGAGTTTCGCCCCAGCGAGGAGCTATTGCACCTCTCGAAAGCGGACTTGGAGAAGCTGACCGAGGAGGAGTATGACCGGATTTTCCAGGGTTCGGCCGTCCGGCGGGCGAAATACGAAGGGTTGATGCGCAACCTCCGCGCCCTCTATCCTACTCCTCCGGCAGAAGATAAGCCTCAGCCGCCCCGATCTTGAGCTTGGCGCGCACTTTAAAGGGAAAATGGGCCGGCGAATCGAGCATCCACACCTCGCCCGCGGCTTTGCTTTGGGTAAAGGCCTCGTCGTAGACATCGACAAAGAAGTGGCGGGTCGGATACGAGCGGCCGTCGCGCTCCACGATCTGCTGTCCGTCGTAGCGGAAGGCGGTGTTCACCAAATCCTTGCCTATCGCGACCTGGAAAGGGTATTCGCGCCCGATGTGCAGCGTCTCCCAATCGAGCGAACGGAGGTAGAGCGTGGCGGAAAGCATGTCGTAAACCCGTTGACGGGCGACGAGTAGCGTGTCTATCTTCGTGCGCGACAAGGTGTAGCGGCGCGAATGCACCTCCGTCTCTTCCTCCTTATATTGAAAAGCCAGGTCGTCTATCGAATAGTAATCGCCCTCGTTGGAATGCTTGGTCGCAAAGCGCAAGAGGCGGTCCGGCTTCGTGAAATAGCTGTCCAACGAGTCGCGCATCGAAAACACCCGCTCGAAGAGGCCGGTCGTCTGGAACCGGAGCGCATAATGCCACACTGAATCGCCCGCCAGCGTGTCCGACTGCATCCGGAACTCCGCCCGTCCCGCCTTCGCCATAATCACCCCCCATTTGAAGTAGAGCTGGAAATGCTGCGCCTCGCCCTCGCGGAATATCCCGTGCGGCAAAGCCTGCGCCATCGCCGCGAAGGAGGAAAGGGCCAGCACGAGCGCCACCGCCAAGCGTCTAAAGCGAGAAACCACCGAGTCCATTGGAAGAGGAATTACGTGAACTGGTCCGCCCTTCTTCGCGATAGTCGCGTTTCTTCTTGGTCACCTCTTTGGGCTTGTTTTTGGTGATGTCGAGCGGCTTTTGGCGGAGCCACGGCGTGGCATAGACGTTCCAGGTCTCTTCGATCTGGAAGTTCTGCAGGATATTGTAGACCTTCGGAGAATAGAAAACCTCCTCGGGCTGGCGTTTCTCGGCATAATTACCCGTGTCCCATTCGCCATTCCGGTTCAGGTCCAAGATGATGCGGGCGTAATACTTGTCCGGCTTCAAATCCATGAAGAGGACACCGCCGTCCTTCAGGATTGCCTTACGCACAGGCTCGTCTTTCGCGTTCAGCAACTCCACGAAAGCGCACGAGTCGACGCCTACGATATTAATATAGAGGTGCCCGTAGCTATCTTCGGGCTTAATCTTGAATGTACTTTCGAACCGGTCGTTCCATTTCCCATACAGGCTATAAATACGAGCCGAATCGACCGAAAGGCGGTACGATTCACCATATTTCCAGTCCCGGTCGATGTAATAACCCAATGAATTCAACGAATCCTGGAAGAATTCGAAGTCCACGACGCCCCAGACCGAATCCACCTCCTGTTCCAGCTTGAAATATTCCTTGCGCAACTCCAGCGGAGGCTCATTGAACGTCACCGAGACCGTATCAAAGAGGTCCATGCTGCTCGGCGCATCCACCATCATGCCGAGGAACTCGATTTCCGGCTCATCTTTCTTCTTCCGCTTCTTTTCCGCGGGGCGCCGACGACTAATCGTCTGTATCGTATCAGTCTGCGGACGAAGCACGTTCAGGGAATCGCTCTTCGGATAAGTGATTTCCATCCGCAAGGTGTCTTGCTTCCACACCGTCGAGTCGGAAATCCAAAAGGCGATGTCTTTTCCCCCATTGTTTCGCTGGGTGATGAACCATTCTTCCGTTTGGGGCTGGAAGTTGAGCGGCACCGGAATCGGAACTGTATCTACCGGAATATTGAAATGGAGCACAAAGTAGTGCATATCGGGCCGTTCGGGCCGCGTCATGTATTGCCGTTCGAATTTCTCCTTAAAGAGACGCAAATGGATATCGTCGGGCAAGAAGCGCGTATAGGGCACGCTCAAGATGGTATCGATCGTGAGCGTATCCTTCCAGATCGTATCCTGGCGGATGGCCGGTTCACAAGTAGGAATGATGAGCGAATCGGTCCAAGCGATGTCTTCGCCCGGTTGGTCGAACTTATAATCCCGGTTTACATCGTTAAGCGCATAAATACGATACGTCCCCGGCTTTATATTGCGCACCGTGAAACGTCCCTTGTCATTCGTGCGGGAGGTACGGTAGAACGGGACCGTGCGGAAGGCCGAATCCGCCAAGTTACTATGCAATCCAATAGAAATACCAGGCATCGGTTCCAAATTCTCGGCATTCAGCACATAACCCGAGACCTCCATCGAGTCGATAATATCGCCCGTCGAGAAGGCAAAGGTAAAATTCTCGAGCACATTCTTCTCGTTATTATCGGCTATCGAGTTGGTAAAGTCGATGGTGTACGTCATATTCTCTTGCAACGTATCCAGCAATTCGACTTGCACCTTCTTGCCCGACGCGCGGATAATGGGCGTTTCCCGTTGCGGAGGCGTGATGATGACGTTCTCCATCGGATTATCCAATTGGATCAGCTCGTCGAAAAGGATTTCTATCTTCTTTCCTTGATAATTAATCGTATTCGGAGCCGGCGTACTGCTAACAAACTTCGGAGGCAATTCGTCGTAAGGCCCTCCGTTGGGAGTCGCCATGTTCGCGCAAGCATACAGGCACAAAGAAAGGATGCCCGCAAACACCGCCGGCACGAACCGTTTGATATTATTTCTTCTGATGGGTCTCATTTATTTCACTTTTCCTAAAATCCCGACAAAAATAGGGATTTATATTGGATTAGAAAGACAAGTAGGCATAAAAAAAGAGTGCCCCGTTTCACAACCGGACACTCCTCAAACCAAAACCTTAACTATGAAAAATTTTATCAAAACCTTTAATTTAGGATTTCATACTGCAAAGGTAAGGCAACTTTCTTTACTGCGCAAATATTTCGGTTTATTTTTGTACTAAAAAATGTTATTCATTGAATTCTTTCCGGAGTAATTGATAGCCGAACCGGCAAAATAGGCATTTCTTGAGTTCGCAATAATTGCGCATCAATTGGATAAGCGCTTGGCTATCGCCGGCATGTTTCGCCTCTATGCCAGCTTGTTGGAAGAGCTGGACAATGGTATTCTTCTCGGCAGGAATGCGTTCGAGGAGCTTCAACGCCCGTTCGCTATATTCGGGTTGATGGTGCGCATGGCCATAGGCGAACATCATTGGGACGACACTATTAATCAAAAGGATATTCAGCGCATTCTCGCCCAAACTCTTCTTCCGGAAAATGGACGGATACTTGAAATTGTAGTGCGTATCCCAGAAATCGGACGCGCTTACCCGAAACAAATCCTTTATCTCGCGTGGCGTACGGGCTTGCAAAACGGCCGAAAGCAAATGTTCCCGCTGGGAAAAGATAGCCGCCAATTGCACCAATTTGACGTGGGGCGTCGCATTCGGACGTAAGCGCAGGTTCCGGAAAAGATGCGGCTCCAACGGCACCAGAAAATCATACTTATGCCGCAGGAACTCATATTCTTGCTGGAGTAACCGGTAATAATGGTGCTGCCCCTCGGCCTCTTCGTGGAGCAATCCGGCTTGCCCTAAAAACAAAGCCTCGACTTGCGAAATGCTATTCCGCTGCTTCTGGATGCATTTAAGTGGAAGACTTCGCGCCAACCGTTCGAACGCATCGCCATTCACCCCAAAGCCGAAATTGCGGCACAACAGGATATAAAACGCTTCGTTCCAGTCCTGTTGCTTCTGTCCAAGCCATTTAAAGATATCCTGCGTCTTGCGCTCCAAGCGTTCGCTTAGCAACGCATCCAGCCATTCCGTGCGATACACAGGCTCGATAGCAGGCAAACGTTCCAAACAAGCCAAATTGCGATCGCGGCTCAAGAGCCATTCCACATTCGCCACGACCCTATCCGGCACGACCATCACCATTTGCGGAATCATTTCATGCGTACCGGGACGCTCTACCTCCATATCATCTTCCAAAACCACATGCAGGATCACATTCCCATACGTCGCATCATCCGGATGTCCATGCTTGCGCCAATCCGAAGCCCTATCGTGTATTTCCACGCTTCCAGCCCACACCGTACCATTCATCTTGATTTTCGCATTAAAGAAATCCGGGCCACTATCCCGATTCTGAATACCCGGATCCAACACTTCCAAGCGTATCCCTTTCGTCGTCTGCAGGTCAACGGCCTCATAAAGCCGATATTTCCAAATGTATTGTAAAAATATTTCCTTCATTTCTCACAGTTAATGTTTAATGAGACGCTCCAATAGCAGAGTGCCCAAAGGTACGAACTAATTTCGATACGGGCAATACCCTTCGCCCCTTTTTCTTCCTTTTTATCGCTTCATATCCGTTTTTTCTTAGAAGGAGAAAAGGAAAGCGGGAGAAAAGTCCCGAAGGCTTCCTCCCGCTCAATCTATTCTATCATGCTATCAACGCACGATTACCTTCACACGTTTCACATCCTGTCCGTTTTCTAAGACAACGACATAGATACCGGCCGGAACGCGTACCTGCACATCGCCATCCAGGTGTTGTTGTGCTTGGATGCGTCCACTGATGCTTACTACCGTCAAGTCCGCATTCGAGACGTTCTTCACTTGGATATAGCCTTTACCTGCATAGATACCAGCCGACTCGATATCCTCGATGCCCGTCGGCACACCGCTGAATACAGCTTCGAGCTTCGTATCCTTATACAACGTGATTTCATAGATTTGCTCCTTGCTGCCGTCCGACCATTTCTCAAAGTCTACACCGCTTTCCGGGAATGCAATGACCGTAATCACATCGCCATAATAATACTTGCCGTCGATATAATCGCTTTCCACCTGAACCGAACCAATCTTGTAACCACCTTTGTTCTCGTATTCAGTCGGAATCTCAACTTTGATTTCTGTCGGATTCGAAAGCGATACAGAAACAGAGATATTCTCCGTCACCTCTTCTACCGAATAGAAACCATCCTTAGGTTTCAACGTCTCGCCGCGAGAGGTTCGAACGACAATCTTTGACATATCCTCAGCCAATGCCTTTACCGTGAAGTGGTATGAACCGCCACGTGGCACACTGAACTCACCGGTCTCCACCTCGAATCCACGACCGGAAGCATCCACCTCGACTACATATTTTGAATTAGGATCGACCACCTCTTGCTCGATCACTTCGAAGTAAGCCTTGATATCCATCTTGCCGTTGAATGTGAACGCAGCATTCGTTACCCCCGTCTCGCCATACGATACCGAAACGCCTGTAATTGATATCAAACGAACCTTCGTCGCATCTTTCGGTTTAGCTGTCAAATAAAGCTGCGTGCCCTTCTTCAATGTGCTGCCGCTCGGAACGATACCATACGCATCACGTACTTCAATCATACCCAACCCATCCGGATTCGAGTAAGTCAAGACGTACTCGTCGGTTACTTCGACTTTGACAGTCTTCGTTAACTCTACCTCTGCATAATTGGGGTCAGCAGGAACGAACTTAACGCGATAGTTACCTGTCTTATTCACAGTAGCACTTTCATTCCATACATACTTACCTGCAATATTCGGCGAACCTGTCAATTCAGAATCACTCAGCGGTGAGCCAGCACCAATAGCACTTGCCTTTGGTGTAACATCCCCGATTTCAGTTTCTGTCAGCTTTTTCGGTAAGATAACTAACTTACCTGTAGCTTCCATTGCCTTATAATTCTTAGAATCCTCACGCACTAAAGTTACATCGTAGCTTCCTACATTTACCGGCTCCGGAACAATTGTACCATTTTGCGTATAGGTAATGGTCCAATAGTTATCAGCAGTATAGATACCAATCTCCTTAGCTATTTCACCACCTTTGCTATCATTCCATTTTAAGCTATCATAGTCGATAACAAACGTCTGTGCCTTTCCTGTATAAATAACTTCTTGCGTAGTCTCTGATGCATTCGTATTCAACACAGCTTGAGTACGGCTATCCTTTATTTCCAATAAGAAGCTCAACAGTTCGCGCCCATTGCCTTCTTTGCCATCTAAGTCGATTGTATAGCCCTCTTGACCGTTTTTCCATACTTCTTCTTTCTTGATAGCATTACCTTCTTTTTCTACACGGTAAACCTCATAAACTACATCCGTATAAGTAGCAGGAGCAGCATCTTTCACATCGAAAGTAAGCTTTGTACCATCCGCCAACTTATCACCGTTATGAACCTCAGCACCACCGTTCATCACAATCAAGCCCGGAGCACTTGCCTCATTTACTTCTATCTCAATGGTAGCCGACTTGCCATCTTTGTCAACCAATGCAACTGTTGCAGCTTCAGAAGTAAGCATATTCTTATTATCTGCATTAGCTGTAAACTGCACACTAACCGACTTAGCCGTAGCACTGAATGATTCTTCAGCGTTAAATACCAATTCGAACTTACCGGCTTTAGCCATCTCGTCCGCACTCAGTGAATACATCTTGTCGCCTTGCTGATAACCTACTTTACCGCCTGTGATTTCGTAAGTATCCTTACCATCCTTTTCTACCACTTTCACGGTAGGCAGTTCAGTGATTACCAACTGTACGCCTGCTATCTTATACATTCTCTTCTGATCTACTGCTTGATACTGTGAATCTGCATCACGTTGGAAGCGGACGTAGTATGTACCAATTGCATCATACGCCTTGGTAGTCCATTCAGTAGCATCTTCAGAGCTTGCATACGTCAACGGCTTAAAGCCAGTCATGTTAACGACCTTCTCATTATCATCTGCATCTGTTACTTTTACTTGATACATATCCGAAGTAATGCTTTGCGGCTGTCCGTTATATGGCAGTTCCAGTTCATCTTCATTCAACGTTACTGTAATCTGCTTCAAAGCAACAAAATCTACGACTAACTTAGCGCTGCGGCTCGGCATTGTATAGTCAATAATATAAGTACCCTCTCCATCCTTACGGAACGTCTGCTTTTCTCCATTAATTTGAGCAGTAATCTTATTAGCTACTTGTTCATCTTTCAATGAAATGGTAACTTCCAGCTGAGTCCCAGCTAAAACATTAGCAGCACCTGTTCCATTTGTATAAGTAACCTTAACTTCTTTGCCATTCGACTTGTCTTTGATACTAAAGTTGCTCAACTCACCATTCGTATCTGCGCTCGGGCGAATAATAGTCAAACGATATGCTTTTGCTTTGTAAGTTACTTTCACTGCAATATCCTTACCTTTTTCAACAGCAGGTACATTTACTACTGCATTAAAACTGCACTTATCCTCAGATATACCCTTTGATGTTATATCTGAATCACCGATTTCAACCTTTTCGATTTCAAACCCCTCTTTTGCTTCTACGTTAATGGCCAACTCTTCTCCGGTCGTAATGGCAGAGCCTGATGTCAAGCGTCCATTGTCTGATAACACTTCCAGTGTTCCTGCCGGGTCTTGCTCGAATACAATCTTATTCGATGATGCTTCCGACTTTACTTTGATTTCAATATCATCATCACCATCTACCGTAAAGAAATGGCTATCGCCCTGCTGTTCCTCTGCAGTCGCACCTGTCACTACTTCAAATCCGGCAAACTGATAACCATCTTGCGAAACAGCAGACAGCGCAAACTGTTGACCATACGTCAATGTACCAGTCTCTGTATCGAAATCTTCGCCATTAACTGTAACCTTTACTGTTACCTTATTATTGTCCGGATTATCAATCTGCAACTTAAACGTAGCTTGCTTGACATTCAGCTTAACGCCGGTCAGTACCACACTTTCATACGCTTTATTCAGGATCTTAATATCAGCTGTGAATACGCCATACTTATCATATACTCCGTTCGCATTTCGGAAATGATAGAATGCCTTCGCCTTATCCCAATTGCCTTGTCCTGTCGCATAAGAGGTAATATCATTGCCTTCAGCATTTTTCAAAGCAATAATCTGCAACTCGTTCTGCTGAATACTCTTCAGGTTGTTATAAATGCCATTAGTATGTTCAAATAACTCTTCGGGATAAAGCAAGAAACTCTTCGCGGTATTGTTAACACCATAACCACTATACTCATCACCCTTCCATTCAACTTTCCCAATCGAATACTTCGTCATCTTATCCGTCTTCGCCGGAATATAAGTCAACTTATTGTCAGGAACAACCAGTTCGGTTAATTCGGGCAAATAATCTGTATTCGCAGAAGCACTACCAATTTTTATCCAAGTCAAACCTGCAGCCTTATCTGTAAACTTAACCGAATTGATGTACAGCAACAACTTCGAGTCATTTTCTGTAGGAGCCGTTCCTTCATTATCTTTATTGATAGTAAACTCCGAAACCTTCCCATCTACAGTAATACCGACTTTACCCCATTTATCTTCATCATTCTCCGGAACAGCCGTTTGTATATACAGATTCAAGTCATCCTTATCAGCTTTGACTTTATAAATCGCCTTTTCCGTATTACTGCCTGAAGATAAATCCAAGAAACTATTATCTAACTCCTTTATCTGAGGATAAGAAGCAGCATCTCCGGAAGCGACAAATCCCTTAGTGGAAGAAGTAAACGTAATGGTCGCCTCACCCCCTTTAGGAATGATAACTTTTATAGGCACGTTATCCGCCGCCTTCACCAACCCCACTGACACGAATATCATCAGCAGAGCTAAAAGTAATCGTTGTTTCATATCATGATATGTTTAATAGTTTTTACTCTGTTTGTTTATCTCGTTTTTTATGCGGCCTGTCCGCTCGTTTTTGGGAAAGCACCTTTCCGTTATAAGGGAAAACACCTTTCCTGCATACGGGAAAGCATCTTTCCCTTATCGGGGAAACCTCCTTTCCCAAATTTGGGGCGGCCCAAGGTCGCGGTTTATGACTAAAAAGCCCCTCTCGTTGTTCGGAGAGAGGCCTTTTATGAGTTTTTTGACGCCCTGGTCTTCGCAGAAGAGGGCGTTAGTTTGAATAGAACTTTTTATTACATTATTAATACTAATGTATCGTCTCGGCGGCTTTCACAAGGGGCGTTCGACTCAATTATTAATTAACAATCTATTTATTGTTATGAACTAATTCTATTTTAATGAAGAATGAGGAATTTAGAATGAAGAATCTTTGGTTCGCACCGCCAATTCTTCATTCTTCATTCTTAATTCTTTATTTTACCACTACCTTGAACGATTCGCCGTCTACCGATACCACTGCGATACCAGCCGGAACTGCGATTGTCTCGTTGTCGCTGTTAACCGTTTCGTTAGCAACTACCTTACCGAGGATAGTAGCGATTACAACATTCTTGCCTTCTGCACCCTTGATGATCACTGCACCGTCAGTAGCAACTACGCTAACTGCGCCTTCTGCTGTGATTTCTTCGTTTGCTGTAGCAGAAGCATCTTTGTCAAGAGTTTCCATTGTGAAACGAGCACCCTGGTTGATGAATTCGCCTGTTGTTTCGTTAGCGTCTGTGTAATCACCAGCTGCGAACCAAGCGTCAGTGCTATCACCTGTGTTGTGGTTACCATTTTGATTCTTGTACTTAGCCAATACTGGAACACCGTTCAGAATCTTAACCCAAGCACCTGTGAACGAACCAACCTGAGAGTATCCCTTAATACCTGCAGGAGCATCGTTAGATTCAATCATGAAGCTATTTATATCATCACCTACGTTTCTCAAAGAGAATGCAGCGTTGTTGTGCTTGCCATCCAGCGTAACGATCGTGTAAATCTTACCTTCCTGTTCTTTAGCCAATGAATCCGGGCAGATATACATACCTGAACCATCCTCAGCAGCCATCTTCAAGCTTTCCAATGTGCGACCGTTAGTCAATACATACAAGCTATCACCACGATGAACAGCCTCTACAAAACCTAAGCGAGTGTAACCGTTGCTCTTATACTTGTCTGCATTGTGCAACTTGTTAATCATCGCATCGTAGATAGAGTCATTGAAGTTGATCAAGAAACGACCTTCCACATAACCCGGATAAGCTACGGCATGGTCGCAAGACGGGTTGATACCATGATTACCGTGTCCATCTTTGTTGCAATAAGTGTAAGCCGGAACGCTGTCAGCAGCTACTGCGAACAAGTACTGCGGCATTACTGCAGAAGATTTAGCTACCTTATCAACATAGAAACCTTCGTTAGAAGTCAAACCAGTCTTGTTTTCGATACCTAAGTAGTTCATACCATTTTGTGTATCTTCGAACAAGAACTCGTTGCTCTGTTCGTCAGTACCGATGATGTTGATTACTTTTTCGTCGTTGTTAATCAAATCAGCGTATTCAGTGCTCAAGTCACGATACAATCTGTTTTCTGCTGGAACCAAAGCGAACACACTTGTAGTTGTTTCGCACAAATCAGCAATCTTAGCGTCCAAAGAAATTTCTTCGATAGCTAACTTACCATCAACTTCAGATTGAGATACCGTACGTTTAACTAAGATCTGATCCTTTTCAGGATTGTAACCATCTACCTCATCATTATTCTTATAATAGAATACAAAGTAGTTACCAAATTTATCTAAGTTGGTATCTGCAATTATCCATTGTTGAGACTCTTTATCGTAAACCCAACCATCTTCATAGCTCAAGCCCTTCAATTCATCCTTAGAAGCAGCATTAACCTGAACATAAGCCGGAGCATTAATGATTGCATAACCATGAGTGCCATCCAAACAGTTGTTCTCCTTCAAGGTAACAATAGCAAAATTCAAGTGCTTTTCAGTATCTTTGATATCCTCTTCAGAAGCAATAACATACTTATGTTGGTTGTCGATAGCTACGAACATGTGGTCGTTATCGATGTTGTTATCATCTTTAACTTTGATCTTGTAGAATGTTCTATCAAGACGCTGTACGTTTGCTATTTCACTCGGATAACCATAAGCCTGTTCATCTACATATTTGAAACTGTAAGTTCCTGTCGGCTCATAATCCCAAGCAGCTGTATTCTCATTCCAAACGTTTGCTGAATCAGGTACAGGAACCCAACCTTCCGAACGGAACAATTCAAATTCAAGACCTTCGTTGTCTAACTGCAACTGATTGTCCTCACCAACACCCAAGAAGTTAGAGACAGCCATATTAGACATGTGCTGGAACTTGAACACATTGTTTCTCAGTTCATCTTCTGTTGCATTGAAGTAACCTAATGTAGTTTGCGGATCAACAGCGTTGAACTTAACTGTATCAGCTGCGTTATAGAACAAACGTCCGTGATTGTTTACAGATTCCTGAGAAGGCCATCCAGCAGGGAATGCATAATGACGATAGTCGATTGTGTACATCTTACCGTCACCCGTTGTATAGAGCTGACCTTCGAATACCGGAGTCATAGAACCAGCCAAACCGTTGAATTCGCGGTTCCAGATCTTAACTACAGGATTATCATTGTTGTTTACATCATCACCGTCCAAGCAAGGTTGCTGTTCAACAACCCACTGAGTAGCAGGCATGTGTGTAAAGTCTTGTTGACCTTCTTCTTCGATGTCATAAACAACGTGACCCTTCATATCTTCAACGATATAAGCACCATCCACACGATGTTCAGTCTGAGTTGTTGCAGCACCCGGATTAACCAAGTTCATGAAATACAAGCCATGACCTATTGTTGCACGTTGTAATGCTGTATATTCATTGTCGAATTCAAGACGCAAGCCCATAGCTGCTTGGTAAGCTTCAGTGCCTTCAACTCCACTATTAGTTACATAAGCAGGATTGTTGTCGTCTGGGTTTGCAGAAGTATCAAACTTGCAAGCAGCAGCCCATTTAGCGGCAAATGCATCTGCACTTTCCTTATGGCCTGAACCAACAGTTAATAAGTTTGCATAATCACCATCACTTGCATCATTTACAGTCATCAAAGCAACCGGCACACCAGCAGCTTTGTTATACATGCTGTTGTAGTCATCCGAATTAGATGAGCTATAAGAAGTATCATAAGCCTTAGCAGCATTTACTGTATTCATGAAGTCTGTTGCAAGAACAGATGATTTAGCCAAGTGAGTTTGTTCGAACGGAAGTTTTGCAGCCATTTCCGTACCATCCATACGAGAAGCATTCAACGGCTCCAATACCAAGCTATCATTTGTAGCATAGTAAGTAACCTTCCACAAATAACGTGCTTCCAGTGGGTCAGGCACATTTGTATGGTCATCAGCCACATATCTCTTTTCGTAAACTCTCTTAGCATCTTTAGTTCCCCAATCGCCTTTGTCAGTAGCATCAATATGTGCATACGGCTGAGTAACTACTTGCAAACCATTGTAAGCACCGTTCGGTGTATTTTCGTGGTTATGTTCGTGAACATACAGATAATTATAAACTTCATCTTCTGTTCCTTCTGTCGTTGTCGGAGTAGTTGATTCGAACAATACATTATAACCAGCATACGGATTTTCGTCAGCAGACATGCCTGTTTCACCTACTGTACCACCCCAATGTGTACGTTCCAAATTTTCATAACCACTTTCAACAGCAGTAAACTCACCAGCAAATGGATTAGCGCCATCTGCAATGTTCAACTCCGTCTTTTTACCAGCCTGATAAACTGTAAACTTCGTAGATTTACCCAATTTATCTGCTGCATTCTCTGCATCGTTCCAACCGTTATCGCCATAAGTACGGATATGATTCTTGAAAGTCAGTAATGAACCGTCAGCATCAATCATTGTATTGATCTCTTCCGCGTTCAATACCTTAGCACCAGCAACTACCGGCTTGATAGCAATAACATTAGCCATCTCTTTCAAGAAATCTTCAGCATTAGCTTTTGAATCCTTAACTGGAATAATAGCAAAGCCGTTAGCAGCAGAACCATCCAGTCCATTTTCACTCAATGCGTCAGCCACACGATCATAATTTGCATCGTATGTATATCTTTCAGAATCATCTGTTGATGTGTAGCCATCCTTAACAGCTCTCAAAGCCATCACTGAGTCAGTCGGATTATGGAAATAAGAAACGACCTTCTTATAACCTAATTCATTCTCAGTTTGGTCTTCTGTATCGTACCAAGCCCAATGATCGATGCAACCGCCCATTAAGCCGTTGTTCTCATAATCCCAACCGAAATTAGCTCTTGCGGCATCTGTAGGATCTGGGGCTGTAGGAATTTCATACTTATAAGAACCATCGTCTTGTTTAACGCGTTGCAAAGCATTCGTATGATCAAAAGTCAACAGATAACCTGTTTCCTTATTTTCATACGTGTAAACACGACCATTAGCTGAACGGTCTATCACTTTAATTTTCCACAAAGAGTGAGTCAACGTAGCATTTGTAATCTTCTGTGCAGTCAGATAAATCTTACCTGTCGAATAATCACGTTCTGCCGTCAAGACAAATGTACCATCAGTTTCTTTTAGGCCTAATGTAGCAGGATCAACTTCCAACTGATAGTAGTACTCTTGGTTAATCTTGTTCACAGGAGACAGATTTACATCCAAAGCAGCAGCTTTTACCAAACGAGAGCGATAGAAATCACTCTGCGCCGGACTGTACTGAGCCACTGCAGAAAGTGAACCCGCGAGCAGGAAGCCCGCGCAAAGCGTAAGTACTTTTTTGTTCATAAAACATTAAATTTAGTTTGTAAATAAATTAGTTAATAAAATCTTCAGTTCTTAGATTTTACGAAGTGCAACAAACCAAAGTTGTTTATGAACACGCATAAAAAACGCGGGCTTATTGTTTATTATTTACTTTGAGGTTCTGACAAAACCCGTTCATCAATAATAGAACAACAGCCCGCGCCTATACGATTGACTATAACCTCTCCCTGAAGTTCCAGATAAAAGGAGACGCAGTTATAATATTGTACCCGTACTTAGCGCAAGCATTTACTGTCCATTATCCCGATGAACTTAAAATTTGTCAGATTTCAAAGTAGGAATAATCTTCGTAAAATGCTTACAATAATTTTCGTCCGATTCCCTAAGTCGGAACGCTCTCCGATGCGGAATCGATGCAAAGGTAAGGAGTAAAAATGAAATAGCAAGAAAAAAAGGAAGAAATTTTCAGGTTCTTATCCGAAAGTAGGGGATTTAAGTACAAAAGGGCGGGGTTTGGAGGATGAAACGGGAAATTTGCCCCATTTGCTTCGGAAGGTTTACTTTTGTACTGGAAGCCGAAGTATCGGCACAATCCTTACATGCTTTTGCGCCAATCTTCTGCTTTGCGGCGTATGGGGCAAGATGTTGTATTTTCCTGACGGAACCCAATAAAAGGTGTTGCTGGCCGCCATACGTTTCAAAGCGGGAGCTTTC
Organism: uncultured Parabacteroides sp.; assembly: GCA_944325335.1. Lineage (GTDB taxonomy): Bacteria > Bacteroidota > Bacteroidia > Bacteroidales > Tannerellaceae > Parabacteroides. The sequence goes on from CALUZR010000007.1 coordinate 78,403, forward strand.
TCCTTGAGCCAATTCGTCAACCACTCCGCCTTTTTGATCATTTCATCTACATTGCTTGTATTCGCCGGATGTACTTCCAGGAAATAGGCTTCGGCATCATAACCTATGGCATAATCCCAACGGGAATCCTCCGGATACAATGCTTTCGTACAAGCATCTATATCTACGCTGCCTTCCAGCTTACGCGTGTCTTCCGCCTTCACGGCTTTCGCATTGGCGCCCAAAGCTTGCAAACCGCTCCGAAAACCTGCCTGAATCTCCGGTACGGACTCGACAGCTTGCCTGAAGAGATTCTTGTTTTCCCCTTTAGTTCCCATACCGACTGACTATTTCTGAAGATTTACCGGCAAAGCTCGACAATCCGCCCCATTCCGATATATCTACATCATCGCTAAAAGCATCCAAGGTGGATATATCCGTAAATACGACACCTTTGTCTTTTTTAGGTGCGGCATAATGTACTTTAATAGACTTCTTTTGCAAACCGTCAAACAAACCGGCTGCTGAAGTATTGACACGAATATCAAACAATTCGCACAACGCCTTTTTGAACGGTTCTTCACCCAGTGATTGAATTTGATTGAAAGCCCAGACAAACTCTAAGAAAGTGGTAGAATGGGTCGAAATGATGACTTTATAGCCGCTTTGCATCAATTCAATGATTTCGAGCAATACCGATTGGATGGCACGCGGATGAAGCCCCATTTCAGGTTCTTCGATAATGACCCATTGATAATCCTCTTTGTTGACCACTTGCGTAGGCGGGCCAGACAAGCAATAGATGGCCAGCAACAACGGCATGAACTCCTTCTGCCCCGCGCTCCAAGCCATAAAAGGGATTTTCAGATTGTCGACTTCCAATTTCATCTTCCGCTGCTCGCCTGTTGTATCCATTACCACCTTCGCGTCATGGAATATGGTATGGTTAATCGAGTTTTTCACCCCACCCTTAAGCCTATTCCGCAAGGGGAACAACACGTTCGGATTTCCTAAACCACCTTGCATAAACAGGCGCAACGTCTCGCTAAACCGGCGCAATACATAAGGAGTAGAAATATCAAACTCCATAAAATTCTTCGGACGCCCGTCCGCAATGCTGAATATCCGTTGTGCCGGCACATAAAATACCGCTTCCTTCTGCATTTCAAAAGCCTTTTGCTTGGCAATCGTCTTCAGCAAATCTTGAGGCGAAAACGGAATGCCGCCCCAAGACACTTGCGTATTTTCCTTAAACAACCCAGACAAACCCTCCCCAAAATAACACTCCAAAATATTTTTAGCATCTGTCTTGCTCAAAATATAATTATAATTCCGAAGAGTTGATATAATATGCTGTTTGTCTATCAAAAGTTTAAACAATTCCAAAGAAAGGCTTTTCCCACTGGCTTGTGTGCCAATCAGAATCGTCAAATCTCCGAACTTTATTTGCGCACCTTTTATAGGCCCAAAGTTTTGTATTACCAACTCCATATTCAATAATTATATATACCGTTTTGCAAAGATAATGCTTACCAAGCAAAATCTTTCCATTTGTTGGAACAAAATGCAAGCGATTTTAAATAGGCGTTAAGAATAGCGGAAACCTAAAGGAATAAAAACACGGAGACATCGAGTAAATCTCTGTGTCTCCGAGCCTCCGTGTTTATATATTATTATAACAACTTTATCTCCGCTTCGGTGAGGCCGGAACAGATGGCAATCGTTTGGATGGGCAAGCCTTGTTGCTTCATTTGCTTGGCAACACGACGTTTTTCTTCGTATATGCCTTGGTCAACACCCATTTGAATACCCACCTGCTTTCCTTTCTCGAAACCCTTCTTTTCTCCATTTTCAACGGCCGTATCATAAATATTCTTGCTATCCCGGTAAATCTTCAGGGCATATAAGTATTGGTCAAGCTCCTCTTTCGTGTAGCTCGCCAAACGACCGGCCTGAAGGAATTTCGTGAATTTCGAATCCTTCGCAAAAGGAAAGTATACTGCATTTACGTCCATATCTTCCATATTTTTAATCAAGTACAACCATAACTCACTGTCGTCTACACATTCCGTCGGGAACTTGTTGAACTTCGGAAGTTCAATGAAGATGTCGCGCACCTTCGGATTATAAATTTCACCCGAATCCAAATCTGTGATTCCGACATCCGTCCGGTACTTATCCATCGGCTTGTCTTTGTGCAACACGAAGTTCAACAAGTAGATGCTTACCACCGGTAGGATTTCAAACTTCCACGCTTCGCCCCGTTCGCCTTGCTGCACCACGCACATGCAATCATAATACAATGCCCTGTCCTTAAAGAATTTCTGTTCGGCATATTGCATCTCGACAATGAAATGTGCCCCATGTTCATCCGTACAATACACATCGATCAATACTTTTCTTTGTCGCGGACTGGGCGGCAACCATTCCGGATTCCGGGGTTCCACCTTCTTCACGACACGTTCGCCGCGAAGCATGTCATTCAAGAAAGCGCACAACTGTTCCCTATCTGAAAACGCTTTCTTAAAGCTGTAATCCAGCTTCATATCTACGTATCCTGCCATAGCTAAGGATTTTTTATTTGTTCCGCCAATAGTAGCGTATCGCAAAGGTACGAACTTATTTTTATATACATCATTTATTTCCAAACTTATCTTTCGCCTTTCTTCTAACTATTTGTGATATAAAGAGAAATGGTGAAGCGCCTCTTTCTTTCACACTACATCATCGTGCCCTTTGTGTACATTTTGTGTACACTGTTCACAAAGGTGTGAAGCGTGTTCACAAAATGAGACGATTCACAGGATCTCGTTCAGTATAAGCCTTATAGAAGAAAGGTGAAAGATAAGTTTGGAAATTACTATGGTATATATAACGAGATTTATGCCTATAATCGCGTCCCTTTATAACTATAATCGTTGGAATTCACGGCGTGAATCCCAACGATTATAACTCTATTTTTGCAGAAGGATTTATTTCTGTATGGGCGGATAATCCAATGTATAATGCAATCCGCGGCTCTCTTTGCGCTCGATGGCCTGACGCGTAATCAGATAACCCACATTAATCATGTTGCGCAACTCGCAAATCTCGCGCGAAGCTACCGAACGTTTGAAAAGGCTTTCGGTCTCTTCGTAGAGCAGGTCGAGACGGTCCCATGCCCGTTTCAAGCGGAGATTCGAACGGACAATGCCCACATACGTGCTCATGATTTGGCCCACCTCTTTCGCGCTCTGCGTGATGAGCACCATTTCTTCCGGGAGGCGTGTTCCTTCGTCGTTCCATTCCGGGATATGCTCTTCATACGAGAGCGAATCGATAATGCTCAAGCTATGTTTCGCCGCCGCATCGGCATAGACCACCGCCTCGATCAATGAGTTTGAAGCCAGACGGTTTCCACCATGCAAACCCGTGCAAGAACATTCGCCCACGGCATACAGGCGATCGATAGACGAGCGTGCGTTCAAATCCACCTTGATACCACCGCAAAGATAATGCGCGGCCGGCGCGACGGGGATATAATCCTTCGTGATATCGATGCCTAAGCTAAGGCATTTTTCGTAGATATTCGGGAAATGGCGCTTCGTCTCTTCGGAGTCTTTGTGCGTCACGTCCAGATAAACATGGTCGTCACCCCGGTTCTTCATCTCGGTATCGATGGCACGTGCCACGATGTCGCGCGGTGCCAACGACAGACGTTTGTCGTACTTTTGCATGAATTCCTTGCCGTCCAACGTGCGAAGTACGCCGCCATAGCCGCGCATCGCTTCCGTAATCAGGAACGAAGGGCGATCGCCTGGATGGAAGAGCGCCGTGGGATGGAATTGCACGAACTCCATGTCCTTGACGGTACCTTTGGCGCGATAGACCATCGCGATGCCGTCGCCCGTCGCCACCAACGGGTTCGTGGTCGTCTGGTAGACAGCGCCGATGCCTCCGGTAGCCATGAGCGTGACTTTCGAGAGGAACGTGTCGATCTTCCCGGTCTTCATATCCATGATATAAGCGCCATAACATTCGATATGGGGCGTCTGACGCGTAACGGTCACACCCAAATGGTGTTGCGTCAGGATTTCGATGGCGAAGTGGTTCTCGAAGACTTCAATATTGGGGTGCGTCTGAATGGCACGGATAAGACTGTCTTGTATTTCTGCGCCCGTATTATCTTTATGGTGCAAGATGCGGAATTCCGAATGTCCGCCTTCGCGATGGAGGTCGAAATTGCCATTCGCATCCTTGTCGAAATCCACACCCCAACTGATCAGTTCCTTAATCTGTTGCGGCGCATTCCGAACGACTTGCTCCACGGCGGCGCGGTCGCTCAGCCAATCTCCGGCAATCATCGTGTCTTCAATATGCTTGTCGAAGTTATCTACAATCAAGTTCGTGACCGAAGCGACGCCGCCTTGTGCGAAATAGGTGTTCGCCTCTTCCAATCCGGACTTGCACACGAGGGCGACGCGTCCTTTGTGCGCCACCTTCAAGGCAAAACTCATTCCGGCGATGCCGGAACCTATTACTAAGAAATCAAATCGTTTCACCATATTATTCTATCTAAGGTATTATTTTTATTCATTTCATGAGGATTCCAATCCTCCTTTGCAAGTCCTTCCTTTTCGTTACACATTGAAGCGGAAGTGCATGATATCGCCATCCTGCACGATGTAATCCTTGCCCTCCACGCTCATTTTCCCGGCTTCTTTTACGGCTGTTTCCGAACCGTACGAAATGTAATCGTCATATTTAATCACTTCGGCACGGATGAAACCTTTCTCGAAGTCGGTATGGATGACGCCGGCACATTGCGGCGCTTTCCAACCTTTATGGAATGTCCACGCGCGCACCTCGTCGGGTCCGGCCGTAAGGAATGTCTGAAGATTCAGGAGTTTATAAGCCGATTTAATCAAACGGTTCACGCCTGATTCTTCCAATCCAATTTCTTGCAGGAACATTTGTCGCTCTTCGTAAGTTTCTAATTCGGCGATTTCGCTTTCTATCTTAGCGGCTACAACGAGGATTTCAGCGTTTTCATCCTTCACGGCTTCGCGGACAGCCTCTACGTAGGCATTGCCACTTACCGCACTGGCTTCGTCTACATTGCAGACATAAAGTACGGGTTTGTTGGTAAGGAGGAATAAATCGTGTGCGATGCGTTCTTCTTCCTTCGTTTCGAAAGAAACGGTGCGGGCACTTTTTCCTTGTTCCAGTGCTTCTTTATAACGGCAAAGGACTTCGTAGGCAATTTTTGCTTGCTTATCTCCTCCTGTCTGAGCCTGCTTTTGTACTTTTGCTATACGACTGTCAACCGTCTCCAAATCTTTTATCTGCAGCTCCATGTCGATAATTTCTTTGTCTCGTACGGGATCGATGCGACCATCCACATGAACGATATTGTCATCATCAAAACAGCGGAGCACATGGAGAATAGCGTCCGTCTCGCGTATATTAGCCAAGAATTTATTGCCTAATCCTTCGCCTTTACTGGCACCTTTTACAAGCCCGGCAATATCGACAATCTCGACCGTGGTGGGAATGACACGCTGCGGATGTTCGATCTCAGCCAATTTGTTCAGACGCTCGTCGGGAACAGTAATTACGCCCACATTTGGCTCGATCGTACAAAAAGGGAAATTGGCGGATTGCGCCTTCGCATTCGATAAACAATTGAAAAGCGTAGACTTTCCTACATTGGGAAGACCTACGATACCACATTGTAAAGCCATATTATTTGTTTTTTATCTTATACTATTTGTAATTATGGATGCAAAAGTACTCAATTCCTGTTGCATTTGCAATGGATTAAAAAATATACATCATGACCCAAAGAATACGATGATTTGTGACAGTATGTGTGTCACGCACGCGCCCACGTTCATCTGCGGTCCCATACCATGCGGTCGCAGGCGAGTATTCAACACCTACTTTCCAATGTGTTAGGTTGTAAGATATTTGCGCATTAATTGTAACCATCTGATCGATATCGAGGGCTGTCCCATAACTACCGACAATGTCTTTACTCGTCCCGAGATTCTTTACATAACCAATGTATAGGTCCTGTTTCCATTTGCTTCCATGTATAATATTAAACCAGGTGGCAGAATGGCGAAATGGTGTGTAGTCCTGTTCTCCGGTGCGCGGGTTTATGTTTGTAATGCCATAGCCGCCTAACATGCAGGTGTGAGTCATGTTGGATGCAAGCGTACTCTTAGCAGCGAACGTCCAATCAGGTAGCTTGTATTGGGCGTGTGCTTCGAAGCTGACAGATGTGATCCGTTCGTCTAACTTATAAGTTTTATCACCAATTGTATTCTTTGTACGGGGTACAAGCGAAAGAATATCCGCCCCAATGCCCGCGATAAAGCTCCCATTCAAATAATCTATGCCCGAATGGAATTCCGGGATTCCGCTATTCTTTTGGTAGGCCTCGCTTTTGCCCGCAGGTCCTTCGGCGAGGTATTGCAACTGCCAGAGTGCGGTCGCCGTGAACTGCCAATGTTTTCCAGTGTATCGATAGCGAATTTGCGGTGCGCGGCTAAAAGCGTTGAAGGGCGCTCCGGTACTTAGGTTCAACATTTCGGGATGGACGTCTCCAAAGAAGGGATGCCATGTCTGTCCAACTAAAAAGGACTGTCCTTTTCCCCACGCTAAGTTCAAATAGGCATGGCGAATGCGCGGAACGGCGAAGGAAGTGCCAGTCCCCCGGAAATCAGCCTCTAATTTGGCGGACGTCGTAGCCTTTCCTATATTGGGACCTGTCAAATCCAATCCCAAGCGCGTATAGAGCATATAGAAGCTACTGTTTGTTTGCGCATTGAGGTCGTTCCCATCTGCATCATACGAATGGTCTAAGGGATAAATGTGGAACAAACCGTCTGCAATCTCTCCGTTTGCTCTCGAATTATAGAACAAATCGCCCCGTATTTGTCCGTAAAACTTGTATGTGAAGTTCTTTTTTTGGGCAAATCCGATGAATACCAGGCAGCATAACAAAGCTACCAATCCTATTTTTCGTTTCATTTCCTTATTTATAAATTTGCGCGCAAAAATACTGATTTTAATTGAACCATGCCCATTTTTTCCGATTTATTCCGCATACATGGCATCAATCTCCTTAGCATATAGCTCATTTACGACGCGCCGACGAAGTTTTAATGTATCCGTTAGGGCGCCACTTTCCATCGTGAATGGCGAAGCCAAAAGTGTGAACCGTTTTATCTTTTCGAAGGACGCAAGCTCACGTTGATGCTCTTCAATGTGCGCTTGGATGAGTTTGTGGATAAGTTCATGCTTCAACATTTCTTCGCGTGAAGCGTATACCAAATTTTTACTCTTCGCATACTGTTCCAGCAATTCATAGTTGGGAACGACCAGGGCGCTCACGAATTTTCGCTGGTCACCAATGACGGCAACCTGTTCGATGTAAGGATCCCTCGTAATGCTCAGTTCTATAGCCTGCGGAGCGATGTATTTTCCATTAGATGTCTTATATAAATCCTTAATCCGCTCCAGGAAGTACAAAGTATCGCCATCGAGCCGTCCGGCATCGCCTGTACGGAAAAATCCATCTGCTGTAAAGGAAATAGCATTCTCTTCCGGGCGTTTATAATAACCGGACATCACCGTTTTGCCTCGGACCAGTATTTCTTGGTTATTTGGATCAATTTTTACTTCTAAATCGGGCTGAATAACACCAATTGAACCTATTGTATAGTTTTCTTCCGGGAAAAAACAAACTGTAGCCGTAGTTTCACTTAATCCATATCCATAACGTATCGGAATATTGAGAGAAAGTAAGAACTCAAGCACCGTATCGGATAATGGAGCGCCGGCAACTGGAAAAAAACGTCCATTCTGAATACCTACAACCTTTTTTACGAGCGCGAAGAGGGTTTTGTCATAAAATTCAAACTTCGCCTTGAGCGCGAAGGGTGCTTTCTTCCCCGTTCGTTTATAATTTATGATGTAGTCGTGCCCAGTTGCAATGGCATCACGGAAAATTTTTTGCATTGTGGGCGAAGCGCTGCAGATTTTCTCTTGAATTCCGATATAAACCTTCTCCCAGAAACGTGGAACACACGCCATGGTGGTGGGGTTGATTTCAGGCAAAGTTTTTTGGATTTGTTTTGGATCGCGATTAATCGCCACCAAAACCCCTTTCATCAAACAGACGCAGGTCCACCCCCTTTCAAAAATATGGGTAAGGGGCAGAAAACACATGGACGAATCCCGATCTGTGACCTGCGGAATGCGCAAATCGTGTGTACGCATGGCTTCCAGATAGTTCGCATGCGTTAGGACGACTCCCTTAGGGTTTCCTGTCGTCCCCGAGGTGTAAATAATGGTAGCTACATCCTCCGGCAAGGCCCCGCTCGTGCGGATCTTGACCAAACTCTCCGCGTGGGCATTATTACCAAGGCGGATAAAATCATCGAAGTAAACTGAAGTCTTATCTTCCGGATTTTTCCGAACAGAGGAATCAAATATAATCAACTTTTTCAATATATTGGGCTTTTGTTTCTGGACGATGAATGCGTTGTTGTACTGAAGCTGCTCCCCGACAAAAAGCGTATGAATTTGTGCATCTTCTACGATATACGCAATCTGCGAAGGCGAACTCGTGGCATACATCGGCACGTCGACAACGCGGTTCGCATAAGCTCCGAAATAGGTGTACAAACACTGAGGCATATTCTGAGAATACACTCCGATGTTCTCCTGTACGGCAATTCCGCTGTCCGCCAAGGCTTCCGCTGTCAAAGTTACCAATTCGGAGAACTCATTCCAGGATATCTTGTTCCAACGACCAGCCGTATCGTCCCGATACTTTAAGGCCGTCCTGTTTCCATATTTTTCGGCCTGCCTTTGTATTAGTTCTGAAAAATGATAATAAGTCTTCATCTCATTTATTGTATTTTGGGCAAAGATACGTTTTTTTCACCAATTTCTACTTACGTAATGGTAGAAATAGCAGAAAATAATACCCGTATGGTGAGGAAGGCGATCCGTTCTGCCTTTTTTAGTCTGGATTAGGTAGGTATATAAAAAAAGAAGGTTGTCATCCCGACAACCAATCTTCAAATTGCTAACCTTAAATCTAATACCATGAAAAACACGTTGCAAAGGTATGAATTTTATGTTATGCAGCATAATCTTAGAGCAATTTTCTGCCATTATTTAACTACATTTCAGATTTTAGTCCTTTCTACCCTTATTTGTAAATATATTTTCATAACTTTGCAATGTTTATTTATATAGAAAAGATTCTTCTCCCAATTTATCTTGGGAAAGATACAAACTGTTTTTTTACTTAAAAATTGAGTTAGGCATTAAAGCAAACTAAATTTTAATCCCCCGTAGCAGGAATTTTTTTCCATCTTCGCCCATTTCTATTATATAATAAGGTATAAGAGACAATGTGCCTTTTATTTTTCCTTCTGTATGTCTTCAATGTTGAAAAAAAGTCATAAAAAAAGAATTATGATTCGAAATAAATTCGTATATTTGTGGCATAAAGTTTCTGTGAACGCATAGACTGCCGTAACGAAAGGTTTGGGGCTTCTGTGAATACACGAAAGCCCGAAACGGAAAGTATAAGGCATTTGTGGATGAACAGATGGCCCAAACATTCTTTTCGAAGCGTCTGAAAGCATTTGAAGTATTAAAATTAGTGCTCGGTTCTTTTTGGAAGGATTTGTTTAGATAAAATTTGGCTTCTATCGCGTTCGAACGGAAACAAGTGATAAAAAAAATAAGATTAAAGACTTAAATTCAATAGAAATATGGAAAATGTAAAGGAGATAATGTCCGATTACTGTTTAAAGCGTGCTCGGAATAGCGAACATTATGAAGCACACAAAGAACTGATTGCCATTATTACGACCGAATTTACCGATGCGTATGGGATTTCCCATTTGCGCAAAACTTGGATAGATCTTTTCGCGCGCGAGGAAGAATCTTATAATACAAACGTAGCGTATGAAAACACGCCCAAAATTCAGGAATTGGATCGCATGCGCGAGCGGCAATTCATCTTCATTAGTAAAATTATCGAGCTCATGACCTGTTCGATAAAAGAAGAACAGAAAGAAGCTGCGAAACGCCTAGCATTTGTGATAAAACCGTTTAAGCGTTCGCACCGGCAACCGTATGCATGTACATCGGCAGAATTTACAGTCTTCGTGCAAAGATTGAGGAAACCAGAAAATGCGGCGGCCGTGTCGTTGCTAAAATTAGGTCCCGAATTGGATCGATTAGACCAAATGAATGAAGAATTTAAAGATATTTACCATGAGCGAATCATGCTGGAGTATAAGCGGCATATAGCTGAAAAAATGAAAGATATCCGACCTAAAATAGATGATGCATTTCATGAATTGGTACTGATGATCAATGCACTTTATCGGATAAATAAGTTAGTGGAGCATGATGAAGCAAAAACGGAGCAGATAAATAAGGTAATTGACGACGTCAACGCCATTCTTTTGCGCCTACAAAGGACTTTGTCCCAAGCGGGACTAATGGATTCCCCCAATTTAGGTACGGATCCCGAAAATTCGCATTCAGAAGCTAAAAATTCGCCAAAAACTACTACCATTCGCAAGAAAGAGGATAAAAAAGCGAAAAAGACCTCGAATTCACAAGAAGTAAAGCCCTCATAATGGAAGGTACCAGATTAAAGCTATCAGATAAGACTAAATTAGTAGGAGGCATCTATCCGTTCCACATCGAAACCTACCATAATGACAAAGGAACTTCCCCCCCACGAGAATCCCCTCACAATCATATTCCCCCATGAAATAAAACTAATTTAAACACTCCAAATTTAGCACAAACCCCATCCGCTCCCATTATATCAGTAAAAATTGAGCCCGCGATAGAAACAAACCCATTTCTTCACCTCAAAAAAACAATAGAATCATCTAAAGCATTATATTATGCTTTTCTATAATAATGGAACACATTAATAGCCGTCGCCATCTAGCTAAAAGCGGCATCCACTTCGGGATGGATGGTTTTCATGTTCGTTTGCACCTTGCGCGAACGTTTTTCATCCGAATGCACATCAAATACAGCCTCAAAATCCTTATTGGCCGTCTCCAGTTCCATCACGACGTCATCCAAACCTAAGGCCGTGATGGTCTACTCGTTTTTCTCTTTCCGGAGCGTCGCAATCAGGTCGTAAATCTCAGCCGTATTACCCGTATAAGTTTTCACATTCGCCGACCGATAAAGGCGCATGGCATACGAAAGCACCTTCGCGGCCTCCCTTTTTTCGGCTACCGGATAACGCGACGCGTTGTCGATCGCGTTTTTCAAGAAAATAAAGATTTCATCGCGCCCCTGGTCCCTCGCTTGGACATCCTCCGTCGAAGCATAGCCTGTGTTCGTTTTGAAAACCTCGTTCCACACCATATTTACCTACATAATTCGTCCGTTGCGGGCCAAAATGTTGCGCTTCCGCAATTTCCTCGGTGGCTTCCCGTGTCACTTTCCGGTGAAAATCGGCGTGCTCGTCGTTTCGAGCCCTATTCAGAATTTTCTGAGCACCCGCAATTTGTTTGACATTGTTTGTTCCCATCGTATTATTAATTTAGTATAACTTTCGTACCTGGTTAGAAACCTTCGCGGGTCAGCGGAAAATCAATGTGGGTAGGCATAAATCATAGAAAGCCTGTAGAGGAAGAATTTTTCGTCCACAATGC
>CALUZR010000008.1 GCA_944325335.1 uncultured Parabacteroides sp.
ATTGTGGACGAAAAATTCTTCCTCTACAGGCTTTCTATGATTTATGCCTACCCACATTGATTTTCCGCTGACCCAATTTCTTCCCGTAGTGAAACCGGTTTCAATACTTCTACATTTTCCCGATTTCATAAAATTTGTTGAATAAAATCATACGATGGGCGGAAATAATATTGGAAAATAGCATAATCTTTCCCTGTTTCAATTTCTTTTTGTGAATCATGGAGCGGCAGGGAACGGATGTAATCTACTTGCTTATTGTACACTTTTAACCAAATGGTTTGCGGTTGCTTATCATCTCGAATAATGCCATAACACCCTTCGTAAAAGGCTTGGGGCGTAAGGTTAGATGAAGGTTGAAGTTCCTTTTCACCCAGCGTAAGATGTTGCATCCGTTCTAAGGCTAAGACGCGCGTCTGGCTCCGGTCGGTAAACTCGCCAATCAAATACCAGCGTTGTTCGAACAGGCGGACAAAGGCCGGAATCAATTCAAAATGAAACGTGCGGTCTTTCGTATAATAAGAAACGTAATCAAAACAAAGCGTGCGCCCTTGGTCGATGGCATTCAATACAGTATGAAGTAGTTCCACACCGGTGGGCGGGTTTTGGAGCATGATTTTATCCTTATGCTTAATCGCCATCGTCGATAAATTATTAATATGGAAGCTACTCAATAGATACCGGTAAATTGGATTCTCTTCAATTACTTCCTTATTCTGAAGTACATACTTCCGGATGCGCGCGTCATATTCAATGTCGATTTGAAACGACGAGGCAATAAATTCCCGGTCGCGGTTAAATGTCCGTTCCGAAATCTCCTCGCCATCGTAATTCAATGAATACTGTTTGAAGCGTGCGTTCAACTCTTTCAACGAGAAATTCCCATACTCATTGAACTCATTCACAATCCAAAGACAACGTTCCCACTTTTGCATATCCTTCTTTTTTATTCTTTTTGCAAAGATACATGCTTAGGTCGGACACTTTCTGGCAGAGACAGGAAATAATTTTGCAGTGTTGGAAAAAAATAAGGACAAAAGCAGCTTTTTATACCGCTTTTCACTACCTTTGTACCAATTCCGACCGAAAGCCGCGCGTGGCTTCGATGGAAGGACATAATGAAAAGCGAAAAAGCGTTTACGATATTATTCCCAACACTGGAAATCGCCAATTTTCACCTTATAGGGGAATAATGACACAAATGCTTGCGCTCTACTGTATAACTCCGTGAAAGGATTTCTTACAGCATAGAGTGCGGGCTGTTGTCTTTATTATCTCTATAAAAGGTGTTTGGCGATACCTCAGTGTTGGATAGTAGAGTAACAGTTCCCGCGCTTTTTTTATTGTTGAATTTGATAACTTGATTGATATGGAAACAAAAAAAATGAAAATTGAATTGAATCAAGAAGAGGCTCAACTTCTTGATGAATTGAATGTATTACAGAAAAAAATTGGAGAATATGATCCTGAAGAAATGAATCGAAAGATGTTTGATGAATTACAAAAGGCAGCTATTGATTCTTTAGCTGTCGCATTGAATATTTCGGATGTATTAGAAACATCTTCTACAATCTCTTCGAATATTGATGATTTTAAAAAAAGGAAAGACCTAAGTACTGGGGAATTGAAAGGAAAAACTTTTGGAGATACCAAAAAAAGTATGTGTGAAAAAGCGGGAAAAGACGGAAGTGGAGCGCGAGAACATTTTGTTGATTATATGACTGGCGAAGAGTTGATAGGCGAAGATCCTGAAAAAGGAAATTATGATTTTGATCATGTGATTTCTGCAGAAGAAATGAAATATGATATATTAGCCGGAATTTTTATGTCAGATGATGAATTTAGAAAATTTCTAAACTCAGAGGAAAATATAGCGCCTCTTAATAGGGATATAAATCAAAAATTGAAGAAGGTTAAAACGTGGAAAGAGTTTGAAAAATGTTTAGATGAACCATGTAAACAAGATGCAACAAAAACTAATGCAGAATATTATGGAATAGATAAAAAACGTGCGTTTGATAGATATAAAGAGAGTCGTAAAGCATATTATAAAGTAATAGGTGGAAATGCTGTTAAAGCTATAGGTGGTTATGCTATAAAAATGACTGTTTTTAAGTTTGTGAAAATTGTTGTTGTTGAAATTATTCATGAATGTAAGTTGAGGTCAGAAGATAGTATTACAAAAAGGATGAAACAAGTTGGGAAAAGGATAATTTCTCGAATATCTGAATTAGTAGATACATTTAAGGAGTCTGCATTGGCTAATTTGGTATCGACACTTATGGATATTACTATTAATTTCTTTTTAAATACAACAAAACGTGCATTTAAAATTATTCGACAAATATTTTCTTCAATATTGAGCGTCTTTAAAACTTTATTTGACACTTCTAAATCTTCAGAAGAAAGAATAAAAGCCGCATTAAATATTTTGGGTGTAGCCTTAATTGGTATTTTAGGTATTCTGTTAGAGGAAACAATTAATAAAGCATTATTAACTATTCCTTTTCTTATTCCATTTGCTGATTATATTTCACCTGTCCTTGCTGCTTTAATTACAGGAATTGGAGGAGTTCTTATATTACAGTTGTTTGCAAGGCATCAGGCTGATATGGAGTATTGTAAATTGACGCAAAATGCTTCTGCAGTTCAAAAAAAATTGAATGAATTGAAGATAATAGATAGTGGTATAAGTAATATGGAGGTAGTAGAAGCTGTACATACGTCTATTTCTATATTTGGTAATACCTGTTATATTGCATCAGCTTGTGAAAAAGAGATAGCAAATACATTATCCAATATACATGCTGGGAACTCAGAGAGAAAAATGATTTTGAATGAAACAAATAATAATCTAAATGATATTGATAATTTATTAAATCAAATGAATAATAAAAATTTTAGTCATGAGTGAGATAATTCAACAATATAATAATTCTATAGATCCTGTAAAACTTGCAGGAACTTTATTGAAATTGCAAAATGAACTTGAGAATACAGAAAAGGATATACAACTGGTGTATAAAAAAATAATATCAGCAAATAGTCCGATAGAACAAGCTCTACAAAAATATGCAGAAACATTTAAAATATTCAACTTTGATACTAAGGTAAAAGTTAAGTATCTAATTGAAAGAATGAATATCGAAGATGTTGTGAATTTAATTTCAGAGGTAGAGAGTGTTGATACAGAAAAAATGGCTTCAATTGCTCATATAATAAGAGCAAGTAATGAAAATATGAAAAAAATGTCTCAACTAATATCTGGACTTTCTATTTTGACTGGTATGAATTATCAGAGAGTGAGAAATATTTACACGGTATTAGCTGATTTAGATAAAGAGATGGAATCGAATATTTATGCTTCTAATAGGACCTCTGCTCAGTTGAAAGAGTTTATTTATGGACAGTTCAATAGAATGTATGAAGATAAAATTAATCATGATAATTTATCTTCTAAATTAGATTTATTAGAAAAAACGATGAATTCTAATACAAAAGGAATTATTAATGCTAATGATAATCTCAAACTAAAAGCTGAGGAATTAGAAAAACGTACAGAACGTAATTCCGTAGAATTGAAAAAGTGGAAAGTAGTTTCTTATCTGTCATTAGCTGTAGCTTTTGTTAGTATTTTATTATCTTGCTTTCTTTGATTTATTTTATGGGTTAGGTCATATTTGTCTGACTTATTCATTCTTTTGAATATGATATAACTTCCGATGAGAATCATAAAAAAGATAATAATGAAGAAAATACAGATTTTAATAGTAAAGTGCTTAGATTATGTTTCAGAAAAAGTATTTAGAAGATCCTGATTTGGTATTTTTGCCAGAATGTTCAAATGAAGATTTGAAAACATTCGCTGATTTATTGGTTTATGATAAAGATGATAAACCAAGAATCACTGAAGAGTTATCAAAAACTCGTACTTACAAAGAGTTTTATCCGAGAGAGATGAAGCAAATTTGTAAGGAAATTGTCCATGAATTTCAATTGTTTGGAGGTGATACGGTTGCTAATGCAATTCGTGGTCATGGAATTCTTTATCGTAATATATTGATGGATGTATGCGATAGGAAAAAAGTGAATTACAATAAAAACTCTTCTACAGAACGTATTGAAATGTGTTTTGTTCAACGAGTTTTAGATGATGCTTTGGATCAAATGGGAGATGATGAAATCAAGGAAATTGCAAAAGATTTGCGTATAGACGCAACCAAGTATGATAACCAGAATGCATTGAAAGATGCAATTGTCATGGTTGGTTTATCTCCTCAATTTGTAGGAAAGATTGTATCTATTTGTGCAAAAGCAATTGTCCCTCGGATTGGCCTTGCATTAGGCGGTATTGCTGTAGGACAGGCTTTAGCTAAATTAGTTCCTATTATTAATATAATTTCATGGGGACTTTTGGCAAAGGAATTAACAGGTCCAGCTTATCGAGTAACAATGCCTGGGGTAATGATGATTATTTATATGCGCCGTAAATGGCAGGATGCACAGAATGGGAATAATTGAAAATAGTTAGATGGGTCGGACTACATCTATCCGACCTATCTCTTTCCTTTGCATCATAAACAAACATACAAAGGAAAAGGAATATGGATACACAATTAATGCAACAACAGGTTGAGGCAATAGCTCAACGAGATGATTTGCCAGAAAGTTTGACTTGTTCTTGTGAGTTATTTCTTTCGATGCTGGAGAATCTGAAAGGGAATTTATCGGATGCTTCCTTTTTGGAAATATTGAATACGGTATGCAATAAACTGGAACCGAATCCGGATAAATTAAAAGCGGCTACTGTAATTGATGTGTTATTGACGGCATCGCTCTATTACCAGAAAGCACGTCTTTATATTTGGCAATGGGCTACCTATCATGTGGATTTTAGTTTGTTGTTATGGGAAGCTTATAATCACTTGATGGATTGGTATGAAGAAGAAACAGATGATTCGTTTGATCGTGTTTTTTATTCGGATAATTTCTTTAAACAATTTACTTTGGAGACGAGAAAACGTACTTATTCCCGTTTCAACCTATGGCGGAATGCAATCAAACAGTATCGTATATTATTGAAGCATGATTTGACGCGTTTAGATAGCCAAATGAAAAATGCGTTTGACAGACATCGAAGAGAAATGTTTATTTGCAGCCATCCATTAATAGGAAGTACATTTTCTATAATTAGCGGATTAGTGACTATATCAGGAATTTTTCTGTTTATTTCTATACTGCATTTCTTTTACCAGTTTTACGTCATAAAACCTTATAATTTATTATTAGCGAGTGCTGGATTGAAAGACTACAGAATGCCTTTAGGAGAATTATCTATTGCGCAACAAGCATTTTGGGAAAGAGGATTATTTGTATTAGGAGAACCCATCTACATTTTTCTTTCCGGAATCCTGGTACTTCTGCTTATAAATATCGTACAAGATAACTGGGGATGGAAGATCCTGTTTTCAATGAAATCCGAAAAATGTTCAACTAAAAAATAACGCAATATGAAAAAGAAAGTATTGATAGGTAGTTTATCTGTCTTGGTAATTGTATTGGGTATTTATTTTCTGTCCCCTTCAGCGGCAGATTATAATGAAAAGGCGGATGTTTTGTTCGATCAGATGTCGTATGCGGAGGCGTTCGATTATTATCGGAAAGCGGCAGAAAAGGAGGACGGACATGCCTATTATCGCTTGGGTGTTTTGTATCAGAAAGGTTTGGGCGTGCTGGCTTCCGAAAAGAAAGCGGTGGAATATTTTCAAAAGGCGGCAGATAAGCAGAATCCAGACGGACAATTTGAATTAGCTTACCATTATTTTAGCCAACATGATTATGAAAAAGCAAGGATGTATGCTGAGAAATCGGCAGCACAAAATTCTGCGGATGCGGCTTATCTTTTGGGACATCTTTATGAACAGGGAAAAGGCGTAGAAGTGGATTTGAAAAAGGCATTGGAATGGTATGAAAAAGCAGCTCCACAAAATGATGAAGCTAAGTTGAACGTAGCTATTTTCTATCTTCATGCGAAGGGAACAGATCCTGATTACGATAGAGCATTCCCCTTATTTGAGGAGTTGGCTCGAAAAGAAATGACGGATAGCTATAATTACTTAGGTTATATGTATAATAATGGATTGGGTACTGCAAAAGATTTGGAAAAAGCCTACTTTTGGTATCAGAAAGGCGCGGAAGCAAACGACCGGATAGCACAATACAATTTAGGTACCTTATTATGGTCTGGACAAGGTATCGGACAAAACCAAAAAGAGGCATTAAATTGGTTCCGCCAATCCGCAGCGCAAGGCTATAATCATGCGATTGAATTTGTTAAACAATATGAAGCGTGGGTGCGGCAAGAGCAAGCTCGGCAGGCCGAGGAACGTAAACGGAAATCCTACGATGAGCCGCGTATTTGTCCGGGCTGTCAAGGTACAGGCCGTGTATTGGCTGGAACAGGTAAATGGGAAAATTGCGGGCTCTGCGGAGGCTCTGGCATTTTCCAATCTTTCTCCGGAAGATGGAAAGATATTATTGATGCGATGGATAATATGTGGTAACAAGATGGAATTCAATACATATGAAGAATTAGTTGATTATTGTTATCCATACAACAAGAATTTAGCTACAAAAGGGATTGATTGCAATCGCTTTAAATTCCTTTTAAATATAGAAAAAATATATCAACAAGTAGTAGATAAGATTTCGTTGTTATTGGGTATCAGAAGGAAGACGAAAGTGATTATATCTCGAAATTCAAAATATTGGGGACGTTGTTTTTGTTCATTTAATGTAATAGAATTAGATGTAAGTCTTATCTGTTATCATCCTTTAGTTTTGACAGAGGTAGTTATTCATGAATTAACGCATTATAAATATCATAATCATAAACCGGAGTTTTATTTAGGTATGGAAAAGTATGTACAAATCTTAGGACTACAAGATAGACTGTATGGTTTCACAAATAGAGGAAAATTTCCTACTTCTATAGATGCTTATTGCAATGATTATTTATCTCCAACACCACCTATATTCTTATTTAAAAGAATACCATCTTTAGAGATGATTCGTTCTTTTGTATTAAAAAATAAGATCAAAATAAAGAAAGATGATATTTGGAATATTTTAGATTGTAGTCATTTGTATGATTCTCGGCAAAGAGTCCGTAACCCAGATGATGCATGGTTTGAAAAGATTATAGGAAAAGAAATAAAGTCGAATTACCAACAACTTTTATTATTTGAATAGATTATGTCTACATTAATATCTATCGGAACAGGAGCTTGCAATATGACCATGTATCATTTGCAAGATAATTTAAATGCAGAAGTTGAGTATGTTTTTATCGATCCTCTCAATGGAAGAGACTATGATGAAAGTATATTAGACAAACTCGAAAAGACTGGCGAAAAGGCTGTATTATTTGCTACCTTGGGTGGCAATACAGGTTCTTCTTTTGCTACGAGAATTTCTTCTGATTTGAAAAGCAGAGGAATTAAATTTCGGGCAATTCTTACTTTGCCTTTTGTTTACGAGGGTAGAGAAATGATTACAAGGGCATTGTCGGCACATCAGGCTATTTCGGGAAATGCTTCTTCCTTGAGTGTATTCAACATGGAAAAATATCGAATGGAGTATGGCCATCTGCCTACACGTGAATTCTTTCAAGTTGTTGATACGCAGATTTTAAACACAATCTCATTGTATTTCTATTGAAACGCCTAATTAAAATATGTGTAAAGCAAGAATCATTGATTCCAGCATGCCTCCGCGTAGTGTGAAGGAAGAAACAATGTTTCTGGCTTTTTCACATGTTTATTATCAAAAAATATACGTATCTTTGAGTCGTAATCAAATTATTGGTAAAAATGATAGCAGATAAAGCCATATTGCAGATGAAATATGCCCGCATTGTCCGTTTGTTTGCCGAGGCGGCGAAATTGTCTTACGAAGATGCGTTGGGCTTTTTCTATTCATCAGACACGTATCGGTTGATGAGCCAAGGCATAGCCGATATGCATTGTTTGAGCGATGAATATTTGGCGGATGAAGTGGCGATGGAATGGCGGAAGAGGTAATTAAAGGATTGATATGGAACAAACAATACAGCAATCGGGAAAGGAGCGCACATTACTCAACGTCCTCCGCGAGGAAAAGCAGATGGGGCTGAAGGGCGGGATTTACCACCGGACGCAAATCGACTTGACGTATAATTCGAACCATATCGAGGGGAGCCGGCTGACGCACGACCAGACCCGGTATATCTTCGAGACGAATACGTTGGGCGTGACGGACGAGGCAGTCAACGTAGACGATATTGTGGAAACGGTGAACCATTTCCGCTGCATCGACTTCATTATAGAGCGGGTGGAACAGCCGTTGACGGAGGATTTCGTGAAACATCTGCATGGCATGCTGAAGGCGGGGACGTCGGATAGCCGAAGGGATTGGTTTGCTGTGGGGGATTACAAACGGTTTCCGAACGAGGTGGGCGGCTGCGAGACTTGTCCGCCGGAAGAAGTACACGAAGCGATGGAGACGTTGCTTTCGTCTTATCATGGCAAAAAGCAGAAGTCGCTGGACGACCTGCTTGATTTCCACGTCCGTTTCGAGCGTATCCATCCGTTTCAGGACGGGAACGGGCGCGTGGGCCGGTTGATTTTGTTCAAGGAATGTTTGGCGAACGGGCAGGTGCCATTTATCATTACAGACGAGTTGAAATTCTTTTATTACAGGGGGCTGAGCCAATGGGGGCATACGAACGGCTACCTGACCGATACTTGCCTGGCGGCGCAAGACCATTACAAAGCTTTGCTGGATTATTTTCGGATTTCTTCGCATTATTCCGAGTAACTATGATTTCTCTCGCCAATCACTATTCTACGTCATTCCGACCGAAGTGGAGGAATCTCGATGAGACAAACAGAGACTTCTCCACTTCGGTTTCGGTCAGAATGACGTAGGATTGTTTTTAGTTCTAAAAATAAAGATAGATGATATATGGAAACGAAAGAATTCTATACCGGTGAAGAAATTGTGGATAAATATATCGGTCCGAAAGGTACGCCTAAGCGGGAGAAGTTTGAGGCTGATTTGCAGGCGTTTCTGGTAGGGGATGCCGTCAAAAGGGCCAGGGAATCCAAACAGCTGACGCAAGAGGAGTTGGGACGGTTGATTGGCGTTCCGCGTACTCGGATATCCCGCATCGAAAATGGAAAGGATTTGAACTTCTCGACCCTTAGCAAAGTATTCAAGGCAATGGGGATAAGGGCTAAACTGGAAATGGGGGATTTAGGAAAAGTCTCTTTATGGTAAAGCTGAAAATCGTAGTAGTAAAAACGGTTATTCGTTGCCCCGTATCCAATTAATCCGTATCTTTGCGCCCATTAATAAAAACAATAAAGGTAAGAAAGAATGCCGAATATATCACAACGGGGAATTGACATGCCGGAGTCTCCCATCCGGAAATTGGTCCCGCTTGCCGAACGGGCAAAGGCGAGGGGCGTGAAAGTCTATCATTTAAATATCGGGCAGCCGGATTTGCCTACGCCGGAATGCGGGTTGGAGGCGATGCGGCAGATCGACCGCAAGGTGCTGGAATACTCGCCGAGCGAAGGGATTCGGAGTTTCCGCGAGAAGCTGGTGAAGTATTACGCGAAGTTCAATATCCAGGTGACGGCGGACGATATCATCATCACGGCGGGCGGCTCGGAGGCGGTGTTCTTTTCCTTCATGGCTTGCCTCGACCCGGGCGACGAGATCATCGTGCCCGAACCGGCGTATGCGAACTACATGGCGTTTGCGATTTCGTGCGGGGCGGTCATCAAGACGGTGCCTTCGACGATTGAAGAGGGATTCGCCCTGCCTTCGGTCGAGAAGTTTGAAGCGCTCATTACGCCGCGCACGAAGGCCATCCTGATTTGCAACCCGAACAACCCGACGGGCTATCTTTACACCCAAAAAGAGATGAACCAGTTGCGGGACTTGGTGAAGAAATACGACCTGTTCCTTTTCTCCGACGAAGTCTATCGCGAATTTTGCTATACGGGCGCGCCCTACATCTCGGCGTTCCATTTGGAAGGCATCGAGAAGAACGTGGTGCTGGTCGATTCCGTCTCGAAGCGTTATAGCGAATGCGGTATCCGTATCGGGGCGTTGATTACGAAGAACGAACAGGTGAAGAGCAGCGTCATGAAATGGTGCCAAGCGCGGTTGAGCCCGCCACTGATTGGACAGATCATTGCCGAAGCCTCGCTCGACACGCCCGAATCCTATATGCTGGAAGTATATAATGAATATGTGGAGCGGAGAAAGTTCCTGATCGACGGGCTGAACCGCATCCCCGGCTGCTATTCGCCGATACCGATGGGCGCGTTCTATACGGTGGCCAAGCTCCCGGTAGACGATGCCGAGAAGTTCTGCGCCTGGTGCCTGAACGAGTTTGAATACGAAGGGCAGACCGTCATGATGGCGCCGGCCTCCGGATTCTATACGACACCTGGTTTGGGACGGGATGAAGTCCGCATGGCCTATGTCTTGAAGAAAGAGGATTTGGCGAAGGCGCTCGTTGTACTCCGCAAAGCTTTGGAAGCCTATCCGAACAGAGTTTAAATAAATGAAGAATGAAGAATTAAGAATGAAGAATTTTTTCTTCCGGATGGCATTCTTAATTCTTCATTCTTAATTCTTCATTTAATTATTATGAACCTCGAACTTTTCATCGCGCGTAAGATTCACTTCGGACCGAAAGCGGAGCGGCAAGCTACGCCGCCAGCTATCCGCATCGCGACGATTGGCATTGCGCTTGGCTTGGCGGTGATGATTCTTTCGGTCGCCATCGTGATTGGTTTTAAGAAAGAGGTGCGCAACAAGGTGATTGGGTTCGGTTCGCATATCCAAATCACCAACTTCGACAATAATTCCTCCTACGAAACGGTCCCGATAGCGGTGGGCGATTCGTTGCTGGACAACCTGCAGGCGCATCCGGGCGTGCGGCACGTCGAACGATTTGCCACGAAGCCGGGCATCCTCAAGACCGATACCGATTTCCAAGGCATTGTCCTGAAGGGCGTGGGCTCGGATTACGACTGGTCGTTCTTCCGCCAGAACTTGAAAGAGGGGGAAATCATCCAACTGGACGAGAAGAAACGGTCGACCGACGTGCTCATCTCGCGCTATCTGTCCGATTTGCTGGGCCTGAAGGTAGGCGATTCATTCCTGACCTACTTTGTGGAGCAAGAGGTGCGCGCCCGCAAATTCCATATTACCGGTATTTACGAGACTGGTTTCTCGGATTACGACAAGCTCTTTGTCGTGGCCGACATCCGGCAAGTGCAGCGATTGAATGGATGGGCGGATGACCAAGTGAGCGGCCTCGAGCTTTTGGTGGACGATTACGACCAAGTGGACCAGACCGCCGAAACCCTTTACTTCGCGCTGGCCGATCAGCAAGACCGCGAAGGGAATACGTTCTTTGTCCGTTCCATCAAAGAGTTGAACCCGATGATATTTAGTTGGCTGGACGTGTTGGATATTAACGTGGTCGTGATCTTAGTGCTGATGCTCGCGGTGGCAGGCTTCACAATGATTTCCGGCCTTTTGATTATTATCTTGGAGCGCACGCAGATGATTGGCATCCTGAAGGCATTGGGCGAAAGCAATGCCAGCATCCGGAAGATATTCCTTTACGTCTCGTTTTTCTTGATTGGGAAAGGCATGGTGTGGGGAAATATGATCGGATTGGCGATCTGCTTCTTGCAATCGACCACGCACCTGTTCAAGCTCGATGCTTCGGTCTATTACCTGGACGCGGTGCCGATAGACCTCCGCTTTTCGGCTTGGCTTTTGCTAAACATCGGGACGTTGGTCCTCTCGATGGCCATGATGCTGGGTCCTTCGTATCTGATTACGAAGATCCATCCGGCGCGCAGCATCCGTTTTGAGTGAGTTGAATACGTTATTAAATTATATTTTATCATGAAAAAAGTAATCGTATGGTTATCCTTGTTCCTGGTAGGATGTACGGGAAAAGGAGTAGTGGAAAATCCGGCCTTCGACGTGCGAAATACGAACACGCTTGAGGTGGAGAGAGTCACATTGACAGACACGGCAACCGTCGTGGACATGAAGGCGTACTACACGCCTAACTTCTGGATTCAAATTGCCCGCGAGGCGCATCTCGAAGCGGACGGGCAATCGTATGCAATCCGTTCGGCCGATGGCATTACGCTGAGCGAGAAATTCTGGATGCCTGAATCGGGCGAGGCGACGTTCCGTCTCATCTTCGAACCGCTTCCGAAAGGCACGAAGCGCATGGACTTCATCGAAGGCGAACCGGATGATTATTTCAAAATTTGGGGTATTCGTTTGGACGATTCACGCCCTAAACCTGCACTTCCACCGGCGCAAATCCCGGAAATGACAACCCTCGAAGAACCTGTTCTAAAGGCTGGAATCGCGACATTGAAAGGACGATTCTTGGGCTATCGGGTGGGGATGGCGAAAGAAATACTGATATATGCGTATAATTTCTTGACTGGAGGTGCTGATGAATATCATGTGCAGATTCAAAACGATGGGACATTTCAACAAGAGATACCGCTGTTACACAATTCGGGTATCTTTTTTTCTGCAGGTGCTATTCGGACACGTATTTACTTGAAGCCAGGTGAAACAACTTCAATGGAGATAAACTTACCAGAAATATACCGTGAAGCGTCTAAAACGCAACAAAATGCTCCATCATTGGGTGCCAAATTCCGTTTTACTGGCGCATTGGCTGATTTGAATAATAGTACGCACAATGACGAAAAGGTAGAAATGTTTGTGGGACCTAATTCACGTGAGGAAAATAGGAAAATGATAGGGGATATTTATGATATGACGCTTACAGAGTATAAAGCTTATTGGACAGAGAATTACCACAAAGCGATTGCTAAATTGGATAGCTTAGATAATGTCAGTGCAATTCATAAACAACTTATTAGAATGCAATTTGATCATGAAATGATTGGTTATTTACTCAGTTATGGTATGATTGACTATGCATACAAGCAGATGAATAATATGCCTGCAGATACTATTATTCCGAATCGACCGGCACTGTTGCCTACGAAAGAATATTTTGATTTTTTGCCAAAGTATTTGCCTAATAATAGCTATTTGCTTTATGATGGGAGTTTTAGCTATGATTTCATTCGTCTGCATTATATAAATATGAGTGGTAAGCCGAAAACTTGGAAAGCTGGTATGGAATTGCCCGATAATACTGCCGACCTGGCTGCACTTTACGGCACCGACCAAGGCATCCTGTTCGACCTCCTCGCCGCCCAACGATTGGCAAAACCCATTTCCGAGTTCCGCCTTTTGACGCCCCAGCAATTGAAGGAGGCCGAAAAGCTCCAACCCGTCTTGCGCGAGGCTGTCTTGGATATGAACGAACAATTAAAAGCGAAAATCGAAGCAAACAAGAAGAAATCGGGCTATAAGGTAGACCGCGTCCATATCTCGAATATTCCGGCCGACGAGGTGTTTAATGCCATTACTTCGGCCTATCGGGGCAAAGTGCTCTTTATCGATATTTGGGCGACTTGGTGCGGACCGTGCAAAGATGCGATGAAGCAGACCGAGCCGGTGAAAAAGGAGTATGCCGGGAAAGACGTCGTGTTTATCTACCTGGCAGGCGAGAATTCCCCGGAGGCGACTTGGAAACAAATGATTCCGGACATCAAGGGCGAGCACTACCGCCTCACGCAAGAGCAGTGGGACGTCGTAGGTAAACAGCTTGGCGTGAATGGTGTCCCTTCCTATGTCCTGGTGGATAAGGAAGGCGTGATCAAGCATTTCAGCGTCGGTTTCCCGGGCGTTGAAACTATGAAAGAGTGGATTAATGCAGGTTTGTAATTAAATACAGAGGCACAGATTCACAGCGAATTTATTTTGAGAATTAATAAAAAACGCTGTGTTTCTGTGCCTTTGTTCAATTCTTTACACCGTCTCCTCTTCCTCATCCGTAGCCTTTGCTACTTCGATGCGTTCAAACTTAGGTGAAGCCGCCATCGTTTTCAATTTGGAACCGGGTGCAAAGATAATCTTTCCCTTCTTGAAGAGCGAGGTACTAAAATCCTCCTTATTAATGACACCTTTCGAACCGCAACTCATCCGGAAATTACCTAAATCTCCGATTTGAACTGAGTTCCCATTTTGAAGATGTTGCTTCATGACGTGGATAAGCCCGTCCAGAACAACTTGCACGTCGCCCTTCGAAGCCGTCGAGCGGTCGGCAATCGTCTCGCACAACGAATCGAAATCAATCTGTTGCCTTACGCGGATCTGTCCGTAATACAACTTAGCGTCTGGTCCTGCCCCTTCCGACTTGTCCGGGCGTTGGACTAAATGATACATCAGTGACATTTTAATTCCTCCTATAAAATTAATTACACCACAAAGGTACAATACGCCCTCCCGCTCCTTTTCGGATACGGGAAGATAGGGGAGGATACTATCTATTATTTGCTAATTCCCGTATTTCTTTTGTCGTCAAATCATAAAGCCAATATCGTTTATCATGATCCTTTTGCGCATAAAATAGCAATTGATTCCCTACAATGGAAAAAGAAGGGACTGTTTTATGGACCAAATAAGTATCTGGAGTCTTTGTTTCCTTCGTTTTGGCTGGTTGCTCTTCTTCATGATTCAATTCCTCTACGCCTTCTATTTCAAAGGTAGAGGGATAAACAAAAGAATAGCCCGAAGGATATGTGGATTTTACTAAATCCATGTTGCTGCTATCATATAAATAGAATGTATCTTTTGTTTCCATAAACCAGAAAAGATGATCCTTTGCTTGGATCAACTTGGACTGGATTATTTCTTGATTAACCGGAAACAAATTCGATTCTGTTTTAGTATTCGTACTGCAAATCTTGAAATTAAGTATCCGATTCTGTTCTCCCGCCGAATCCACTTTTATTTCTACCAAGGGAATGACCAACATATCCTTGAATGGAAACATCGTGCCATAAACCGTGTCTGCAAAAAACGAGACCTCTTCTTTCTCGGCAGAAACCAGTTTATCAAACTCTTTCGCCCGGTTTGTCCATCGCGTCCTACCATAATCCGAAAAGAATCCACTTTCAATAATAAATAGGGTAAATAAAATTGCCCAAATACAAATGCAAGTGCCGACAATCACCCACATGGTACGCCATGAAAAGATTTTCTTTAAGATGCTCATATTTTTTCTGTTGATATATAATTTAATAATTTGCAATCTAAAAATCGATTTTATTCATGCTTCATTTTTCTTGACTTAACTAATTTCATTTCTTTTCCAAAACGCTTGTATTCCCAAACAGAATCCATGTCATAATCAGAATAAGGATCATAAATTTCATCCCTTTCATAAATAGAATCCAAAACAAACACTTTATTATTCTTTGAGAAATCAGATTCATCCCATAACCATTTTGCATGAGATGTTTTAAAATCAGGTTTCTTCTGTATGGATATAGGCTTATCTGTTTTTGTTAAAAAGAAATAAGCATATGACCAAACATCGGAACTTGATAATAATATTCTTTTCTTATCTGGATCGAATTTTGTATCAAAACTGCTCACATAAGTAAAAGGTAAATCATCTACAGGAACTATTCGCCCTCCTTTTATGTGATAAATAGATTGCGTACATCCTGCTCTACTAAAATAACCATCACTTACCAATAATTCTTTTTTCCCATCAAAATCGACATCAAATAATTGAAAAGGCGCATCATTATTAATTACGTAGGGATCTTCCGGACATTCATAATTAAAATAATGTACATCTCCATCTCTCTCTATGTCTCTAAAACTTGGGCTTGGTAGATTCCCACTTGACTTTGTGAAACCCCAATATGTATCTTTATACAAATAATTCTTGCCTGTACGGTGATCATACAAACTGGCTACCAGTGTATTCTTAACTCCGCCTTCAATATTTCTCCAACTCTTACGCCAAATATAACGAACCACAATATCAATGCCCTCAGGCAACTGCATTCGAAAATACAAATTATATTTTATGTCAGATGGATCAATATCTACCGGAATCTGATTCAAAACCTTAATCCAAACCGAATCTTTGGCTGAAACATAAGGAATAACTGTATCCAAACGATTTCTATTACCCTTATCTATGTCCCCAAAGGTATAAATGAAAGTTCCAGGTCCTTCCCATTTTCTCATATGTGGTATAATCGTTTCTTGATGAGAAGGCATACCATCCTTTTCATTTTCTCTTACTGGTTCAACCTTCGTAGTATGAGAAACTTTCTCATTATCTGAATGCATAAAACCATGATCTGTATCTCCTTTAATACACCAAATTATAAAGTATATTGATAAAAACAAAGGAGAAACTACCAACAAAATAATCCTCACCGGCTTGCTCCCTATTCCCCAGCGTTTAGATAGGTCGTAGAACAGTGGAGATAGAGTAAGCCAGCTGAAAACAAGAGGTATATACCGAAATATTTTTTTCATTGCATTTAAAATAAAGTTCCTTTAACTGCGTTTTCTGAGACTTTATATAGCTCACAAATTTCCGTAATAGTAGCACTATTACGTTTCAAACTATCAAAATCTATCTCACCCAAGAGTATATACTCCCACGTCCGGTTCATCCGGTCGCCGGGACGGAGTTGGTTGATCTTCTTGCACCACTCGACCGTAGCCAATTGTTTTTGCCTAACGTTCTTGTTATGCACTTGCTCTTGTCCCTTCGTCTCGATGATATAGATATGTGTATCCGTGCAAACCAGGAAGTCTGGGTGATAAGTCGCCAGCAAGCCATCCACGCGGATATAGTAGATCGAGGCGAACCGATGCTGGCTCTCGTTAATCTTGATGAAGCTGTTGACCTCAGCGTCCATATCCAGGTATTCCATGAAAGCTTTCTCGAACCCGCCTTTGTTGGAAGGATAGCCCACTCGCTCGTAGATGGTTTTCTCCAGCTCCAACGAGAAACTCTCCCGTACTTTCAGCGTGGGGACGGAAGAGAAATAAATCTTCTCCACGACCGCTTCCGTTACGTTCACCTGATCCTGCATATAATAGATGGCTCTCGTGATCTCACGCACGATGTGTTGCGTGGCGACCCCGTTATAATGCAACAGGATTTTCCAGTTGAAGTTCTCGAACGGGTTGAACGGGCAGGAGAACAACCGGGTACGAATGTACATGTCGATTGTCCGGATAATCTCGTGCTGATTGATTTGTATCGTGGGCAGTTGCTTATCTTTGGTATTGCCTCCGCCCATCTTGTCGAAGCGGGTCGTGACGATGCGCAGCAATTTTTGCAAGTACTCGTTATAACTCTCCGCGGTGAACAAGTCCGCCTGCACCTTGTATTTCCCGAATTGGGTTTTAACTGGGATAGCCTCGGAGATGAAGGTCTCGCCCGGCTTCACCAAAAACTTTTTCAATTCGTCCAGTGAGTAAAGGGTAAACGACTCTAATGTTTCTATGTCGATGACGGAAGGCTTCAGCTCCTCTTCTTGCTCTTTGATAATCAGTGGCCAGAATAGGTCGTAATCCTTGTAATTCTCTTTCAGGCCTACTTTTATCAAGTCGCCTACCACGTTGGTACCGTTCGACAGCTCGCTCTCGTCAATGCCCGCCAGGCCACCTTCCATCAAGTCCTCGTAAAATTGGAGGAACGCGGGGTGCTCAATGATGGACAACATATCCAGATACGATTTCGGGGCTTTTCGCTCTTTCAGCACCAACCGGCGGTTCATTTCTTTCTCCTCTTGATATTCCGGTTCCCGCCACATCAAGCGCAAGCCTCGCCCGATGGTTTGCTCTAACAGGATGGCGGATTGCGTGGAACGTAGGGGCACGATAACACAGATGTTATTCACGTCGAAACCCTCGCGCAGCATCAATACGGAGACAATCACTTTCGGTGACTCGTAGCGGTCGATGTTGAACAATCGTTCCTTGATGGGCAACCAGTCTTTCTCCTTCACCTCTCCCTTGGCGTTGCTGTCGATACGCAATACGTCGTCCGCCGCCAAGCCCTCCTCTTTCAGGAACGATTCCACGAAGGGTGTCACGTTCGTGTCCTCGCAAATGACCATCATCTTGGGATGCTTCTTGGCCTCCAGCTTCGTAAAACCTTCCTCTAAGATTTGCAGTTTGCGCAACCCGGCACGAAGCATCAATCGTTGTCCCTCGCTCAAGCCGATTACCTTGCGCCCGTCGCGCACGGCGTTATAGTCCAAGTTGCCCAACTCGGTCAGCTCTTGCCGGCGGTCCAGCAATAATGTCTTAACCAATCCCATCCGCATAGCGACTTTCAGGTCGAAATCGGTGACGATATGCGGGAAGAATACCTTCGTTCGCTTCTTGCCCGAGCCGACCGTGTCGTACGGCGTGGCGGAGAAGTCGATTTGGAAGAACCGCTCGCCTTTGTTTTGTGCGATTTTGTTCAATCCCTTCTGCCATTCCACCTCCTCGATCTCGCCTTGTACCTTGTTCTCGTGGATATGGTGCGCCTCGTCGTTGATAACCATCAGGTCGGGCAGGTCTGCCAAGTATTCCAACTCGCTGCCCCGCAGGTAATGGCGGTCTAAAGCGTCCAGCATATTTCCGCCACTCGTACCGGGTCGGATGGGCAGGATGTCTTTGATAATGGCAGGTGCTCCTTCCGGATTCGCCTCTTCCTCATCCTCGTCGGAAAGGAACAGGTGCCAGTTGGTGAGGGCTATCAGTCCGTTGCCTGTCACTTTCCGCCCGATGCCTTCCTCTTTCGTCACCACGTTGTTTTGTACGAAAGAGAACACCTCGTCTTGGTAGGCGGGCGGGACAAAGAGGTCTTTGTGTTGGTAGAGGTCGTTCGTGAACAAATCCCGCTCGCCGCCGTTCTCCTTCATCCGTCCGCAGTAAGCGTCTTTCAGGCGGTCGTAGACAATCAAGCCGGGGGCTACGATCAGGAAGTTTTGCGTATAGCGTCCGCTCGGCTCCTCCTCGTGGCGGGCATTCAGCAACTGCCAGAGGAGCAGGGCGTGCATGACCCACGTCTTGCCCGTACCGGTCGCCATCTTAACGGCATATTTCGGTATCCGGTATTTCGCTTTTGCCAAGTCCGTCAGGTTGCATTCTGCCAATAAGTCCTCGTTTACCTTCTCGTAAATCTCTTGCACGCTGCGGATGCCTAAGACCTCGTGCAGATAGATGATGTTCAGGATGCTTTGTTTCTGTCCGATATGGAAATTCTTGCCGCGCTCCTCTGTATAGGGCTCCATGAACCAGTATTTCAATAGGTCTTGCGTGACGGGTGTCACAACATCCAGCATGCTACCGTCCTCAAACGCTTCCTGTACTTGTTCCGTCAGTTGTTTCGCCAACTCTAAGGATATATCGTTTCGCATGGTCTTCCGTTTTTTAAGATTGAACCGTTTCTGTTACCACACTCTCGAAACCGAACACATCGACCGCCTTCACGCAGACCGTCCGCCGCGCCTTGCAGGGAACAATCAACGAAGCTTGGTAGACGCAATGCAGTGGGTCACTGTCGTTCGCCGTGTTCTCGCGGTAGTCCTGCCACTGGCTGCGGAAGGTCTCGCCATCATAGTCGGGGTCTACGCTCCAATACTCAATCAACGCAAGTGGGTCCCGCTCCATGATTTGCTGTAGCTTCGGTTTGTCTTTGTCGTCTAATGGGATATTGTCGGGCGAGAGCAGAACGTAATTGTCTAATCGCACCGTGATCTCCTCTTGGTCGTTGTAGGGCCTGACCGTTATCGGGCGAATCATCAGGTATTGCAGCGTGCTGAAGCGCACCGAACCTTCGCGTATCAACTTGTCGTACCCCTTTTTCGAGAGTTTGTCCAGCAGGTCGGGCGGGATGACCAGCACCTCCACATCCTCCTTGTATTGCTGGATGGCGGCGGAGATGTCGAACGCGAAGTTCCACGCCAGCACGACCACCTTGCTCCAGCCTCCGCCTAATAGCGAGCCCTTCGCCTCCTTCGCCTTGCGGATGGTCGCCGCGCCGGTCATCTTGTTCGGGCTGTCCACATAGACCAGCGTGCGGCTGCTCTTGACGTAGCCCCAGTTCCGGTCGTTCAGCTGCTCGGCGGAGAAAGGGATGGCACCATAGAGCTGCATCACGATTTGGCTCAAGTCGCCCACCCGCCGGTATTGCTTATTGCCGCTGAACGCCTCTTTCTGGTAATCGCCGATACACTGGTAAAGGAACGGCTTCACCTCTTGGTCGATAAACCGCTTGCGCATCACCAAAATAGCCGGTTTCCCGATATCTGTCGTAATCCACCGCCGTCCCAACCGCTCGGCAACGGCTGCCGTCGTTCCGCTTCCGCCAAAGAAGTCGCAAACGAGGTCGCCTTCGTTGGAGGAGGCTTTGATAATGCGTTCGAGAAGGGCTTCGGGCTTTTGAGTTGAATAACCTGTAATTGCATCATTGTTATTTCCCATACCTAAAATATCAGTCCATATATTGTCTGGCGTTTTTAATTCCACGATTTTTCCATTTCTTGTTTCTCTATAGGCTTTGATTCTGATATTTCCTGCAGTTGTTTTTACAGAACTTCCATTAATAACCAACTTGCCTCCATTAGTAACAAATATTCTATTCTGTTTAGCTAATTCTATTATACTTTCATCAGTATAATCATTTCGTGCACTTGTAACAAAATATCCATAAGAATCTTTTTGATATCCGTATTGTTTATAATCTTTTTCTAGTATGAACTCCTCATATTTTATGTCGTTCCCATTCCAAACAGCCAAATCTGATTTTGAGTATAAAAACAAATAATCAGAATTAAATGGATAATAAGTTGCATGAACTTTCATTCCCCTTATTACACCACGCTTCCACGTTATTTGATTTTTAAAATACTCCTTTCCAAATACATCATCCATTATCACTTTCACATAAGCTCCCACATGCCAATCAATATGCACATAAATACTTCCCTTATCCGAAAGCAACTCCCGCATCAACACCAATCGAGGATACAACATCTTCAAATAAGAAACCGTTCCATCTTGCCATGTATCCGAATAAGCAAATTGCTCAATAACGGTCGGTTTCTGCTCGATGTCGATGCCCGGCAGATTAATCTTTGTCCGATAATCCGCTTTGCTATCGAAAGGCGGGTCGATATAAATCAAATCCACCTTGCCACGCAACGAAGGCAAACCCGTCGCCTCGTCCCCGGCTAACAGGGCTTGCATGGCAAGGAGGTTATCGCCATAAATCAGGCGGTTCATCCATTCCTTATTGATTACCTGCTCGTTCCGTCCCTTCCACAAACCGGAAGTATCTTTCGACGGTAACACCAATTCATTCGTCTGTAACCCGATACGGGTACTGCTGCTCAAACGCTCCATAATGCGTTGTGCTTCTTCTTTTCCCTGCTTGACGATTTTAGGGAGTTCTTCTATAAGGGATTTTGTAGGCATCGTCTTTTCTATTTTAATTGTTTATTATTTATATACCATAATTCCTCAATGATGCGTTGACATAAACTTACTTTGTTTATATCTAATATGTCCTCTATACTATCCACGTGTATGGTACTTATGCGTTGTTGGATCATCGATAATAACCGAGTAGGTGGAATTCCAAACATAAAAGCTATATCCTTTATGCTTTTATCACAAAATAATGTAGAATTGTATTCTTTCATTTTCTGCAATTTTATTTGATTGATTTGTTTGTTGTTTTTCTTCTTCCTTTTTGCGACTTTGTTACTTTCTATCTTTTCTATAACATTATTACTTTCTATTTCTTTTTTTATACTTGTGGCTAATTGATATGGATTTTGCAAATAGAAATAATTCATAGAATATTGAGATAAGTTATACATACAAAACGGTACATCTATCTCATCTTCTTTATTATAATAAATCTCGTATTGAGGTGTTTCTTTTTTATATTTTCCTGCCACATATTCTGAAATCATATTTTCTAAATCTATACTCCACTTATCTATTCCTCTATGCGCAATTTCTCCTATAAAATAATCTCGATATTTTATAGGCGTATAACATACAATATCATGTGTACATTCTAATTCTTCTTCTATTAATTCTATATTTTCATCTTGATCATCGATTGAAATATCATCTATTCTACTACTGTGATTGTTTATTAAAGCTTGCCGAAACAATGCAATTTCGTCTTCTGTCAAATTTCTATCTTCTTTATGAGCTTCTTTCAAGAATAATTGTACTTTCAACAAAAGATTTATACATTCTATTCGACTTATATAAAAAGCATCCGGCTCTCTAAAAATAGCAGGATCTGCAAAATCAGTCTTATAAATGTAACTATATAAAAGAATATTTTCATCGGGAAAATCATATAGATAAGTAGCACTATTAGGTCGTAATGGTTCAACAACCCCCAAATATTTTCCATTATATTCCAAAATAACAAAAAAAGCATCACACTCCGTAATTTGCCTATTCAGAGTATATTGCCTATCAACGTATTGTCTGTCTTTCCAAAATTGTATTTTCTTTCGAGCAAAATGCTTGATTAAATAATCAATATATTCATTTACCATTTCGAACTTCTTAGTGGCCTTCCCCTGCTCCCCTCCGGAAAAGATTAACAATAAAAAGCGTGGGAACCGTACTGTCGCCCGTTCCACTGTGTAAAGGCTCTCGCATTGCCCCTGTCCGTCGAAACGAGCAACGCGAAAGCCCCACGCCGATGTAGTATATAATACGCCTAATACCCTGTTTGCCGGGCGGCAACAAGATATACTTATGGCTGTACATAATATACACCTCGAGGGCATCCACCGTTGCCTTGTTTTTGACAGACAGTTTGAATTTGCGAGATTCTTACACAGTCAAAACCAAAGCGTTAGTAAACGCCTTCATCCATATGTTTGTTCCCTCGCCACACCCGATTAGCGTGGTCTCGAAAGAACGTTACAAATGTACGAAGATTTAGGTAGGGAATAGATTAAATATAGTTTAATGATGTGAATAAAATGGTTGTTTCCTCTGAATAAGCCGCATTAAAAAACAACAGCTTTGTCTGAGAAATTGGCCTTAAAAGTACGTTATTTGCTCCGTATGAAAAGAATCTCGCCCGCTGAGTTTGCTTCCAGAATGGGCGTGTCGTTTGCACAGGTCAGCAAGATTCTTAGCGGCAAAGAGAATCTGGGATTTGAGACTATCTGTAAAATGGAGAGAGTACTCGGAAATAGGCTTGTGGATATTGATACGACAGAAAAGACGGAAGGATATTCCATTAGTCAGAAAACGTATGACAGATGGCTGCATAGTTATTCTTTCGGAAGAGAGAAAGCATTCGCCTCACTTTCTTTCATATAGGCGGTACGCCTTATCTTAAATAAAAAGAAGTACCGCCTTTATTTTAAACCCTAAGAGCGTTCTTTCCAATAAGCCGCTTTTTGGGGATCGGGCGTTACGGCTTCCCCATCTGAATAGAACTGATACAAATTATACGCGGCTTCTTTGATGCCTTTCGCATAGGCTTGCTCATAACATTCTATTGCTTTCTCTGGATTTTTCTCCGTACCGATTCCTTTCTTATAACAAACGCCTATATTGTTAAGAGATTTTTCATCTCCCAATTCAAAAGCCTTTTGATATAACTGGAAAGCTCTTTCTTTGTCGGCAGCTTCTATTGATTTTTGCAAAATCGCAGCCAGGTTCGTCATCGATTGCGCATCATTCTTCTCAATCGCTTTTTCATACCAATAAATCGCCTTGTCTATATCGACGTCCAAACCATACCTTCCTCGGTGATAAATCACCCCTAAGTTATAGAGAGAATCAACGTCTCCCATTTCGGCAGCTTTTTGCATCAATTTGAGCCCTTTGGGTATATTTTTACCCGTAAGCCTTCCTTCCATATAACATTCAGCTAACAAGCCCGTTGATTCTACATCATTAAGCTGTGCCGCTTTTTGGATATACAGGAATGCCGCCTCGTCCGCTTTCTCGTCTTTTAGATGCAAGTAGAACTTTATCAAGAATTTAATAGCCCGCATACATCCATAATCTGCAGATTGGCGGATCAAACGCAATCCTTCGTCCATATTCTGAGGCATTCGCCTACCTTGCATATATTGTGCCCCTAATGTAAATAAAGCTTCCGGATGTCCTAATTCGGCAGCCAGCCGGATATATCTAAGTCCTATTTCATATTGAAGTTGGGTTGAACTTTCATCTTCAACCTTTCCTACACCCCAGAAAAACAGAGCCTCCCGATCCCCTTTTTTCTCAGCCATAATTCGTGCCTCTTTAAGCTTGGGGAAAATATTAGAAAAGTTTTTCGACAATTCGACTTGTCCATTTTCAATTTGGAACTCGGTATCAATTGCCATTTGAGCTTCTTTTAGTCCCTGACTTTTTGCTTTTTCTAATAGCGAATAGGCTTTTTGATGATCTTCCCGTACAAAAATACCAAACAAATAAAAGCTGCTTAATTCATACATGGACACGGGGTCTCCTTTTTTAGCATTCAAATACACCTGCAAAAAGTGCAACACATTTTTTAGTCGTACCATAAACTTTTTAGTTTTCGTTTTCCCTGCTCCCCTCCGGAAAAGATTAACAATAAAAAAGCGTGGGAACCGTACTGTCGCTCGTTCCACGCTAAGAGGCTCTGGCATTGCCCATCCAGTCGAAACGAGCAACGCGAAAGCCCCACGCCGATGTAGTATATAATACGCCTAACACCTTGACTGCTGGGTGGCAACAAGATATACGTTAGGCTGTACATAATATATACACCCCGAGGGCATTCACCGTTGCTTTGTTTTTGACTGGATTAGAAACTGCCAGATTTCTTAGCGTCAAAACCAAAGCGTTAGTAAACGCCTTCATCCATATGTTTGTTCCCTCGCCACACCCGATTAGCGTGATCTCGAAAGAACGTTACAAATGTACGAAGATTTGGAGTAGGATTTGGTTAAAGAATGCTAATAGTATGTCTGGTAGGAGAGTGTAGGGCAGTTCCCTTTAAGTGAGCTGCGTTAAAAAGCACGTTAAAAAGCAACAGCTCTGTCACTTTTTTACATGGGAGGACTTGGGTAGTTCCTTAATTCATCCTATCTTTACAATGCATATTAACTTATAGATTGATAATAAAAAGGAGGTTTTATGAAATTCGATATTAAAAAACTAAAACAAATAGCCAGACCGATGTCCGACGGAGAATGGGCGTTGGACTAAATGATACATCAGTGACATTTTAATTCCTCCTATAAAATTAATTACACCACAAAGGTACAATACACCCTCCCGCTCCTTTTCGGATACGGGAAGATAGGGGAGGATACTATCATTATTTGCTAATCAAAATACTTGATAGAACAAAGAGATTGGCTACTTTTCAATACTGACATACTTCTGGTTTTGGCTATTGGGTTTATCAGGAATGGTCATTTGAAGTTTTGTGCCAATATACGGAGCAATATATTTCTTACGCACCCATCTTCTGTCATTTACTCCAAGCATTGCGGCTATTTCAACGATACTCTTCGGAGATTTACAAAATTCAAACACCTTATCTTGGGGTGTAATGATATTCGACGGATTATGTATTTCGTTATGACTTGAGGTGAAATCATCATCACTTGGGGTGTGACTTGGAGTGTAAGAATCTTCCATTTGGGGTGTAGATGTTTTCACACCCCAAGTCAGTGAGTGCTTAAACCATATTGTGAGATTTACAAATGGCGGAACAACTTTTGTTTCCGGTACAGGAAGTTCCTGTTCTCTACAGCTTTCCATAATAAGACCTATACCTCGTCCCCAAGCTTCCATCATGCCACGCCGATAGAATACATTTGCTATAGTAGGATTGGCTGGCAAAGAACCAATATGGTCATTCACAAAGTCCTGCCATGTCATACCCAGAGGGAATGCTCCCGGATTCTGGAATACAATGCGGTCATCGTAAATCGCCAGACTTGGAGTTGTATTTTCAGCATTCCAGGAACGGTGGCATAACATATTGATTGCAGCTTCTTTTATAGCTTCATAAGGCACGGTAAGTGTATCTTGTCTGAATTTTCTATCCATTCTGCCAGATAGATTCAAATGCTTCAAACAGAAATCCATCACAGCATCGTATTGTTCAAACAAATTTCCTTCACAAACCGTTTGGTCACGAAATACTCTTTTGTCCGTTCCTTCAAAACGAGCCAAACGGATTTTACACTGAGGGTGTAATAAGGAAGGCTCTTTGCCGAACAATACATTCGCGGCATTCAATATCATACCATCCTTTCTTGCAACTCCGAGTTTAAGCATAATTCCCAAGTCCGATAAAAAAATATTGCAAACATGCAAGATTACCTTGATGGAATAAAATCCCAAGTCCGATAAAAAAATATCGCAAATATGCAAGGTTACCTTGACGAAATAAAATATATGTAGCTTTAGCATAGCAAGAGGCGGCTATATCACCTATACATTAAATAATTCGCATGTGTTTTTTGTGTGTTGTTTTCCCTTCGTACATTTGGGCAAGAAAAGATATTTTAATGATGACAGATTTCATTATACACGCATACGGATGGCAAGAGTTGGCTATCGAGTATGCAACGGATTTAAATTCTGAGCCGGCTGCCAAGCAGCTGGACAGGGGGAGTACGTATCACGGGGGAACTCGTCCGTGCTTTAATGTACTGGAGGTCTTGCGAGATAGCTTTCGCGGCTCTCCTACATTATATACATCGCATGTGTTTTTTGTAGATTGTTTTTCCCTTCGTACATTTGGGCAGAAAAGATATTTTAATGATGACAGATTTCATTATACGCGCATACGGATGGCAAGAGTTGGCCATCGAATATGCACCGGATTTGACTCCGGAGTCGGCTGCCAAGCGGCTGAGCGCATGGGTCGCGTACAACAAGGCACTCGTCCGCGCATTGGAGGAGACCGGTTGGAGGAAAGGGCAACGGGTATTGACCCCGCGCCAAGTGGGTATCATCGTCGAGTATCTCGGCGAACCTTAGCAGGAAGAATTAAGTACCTACCCGTTTCCGAATGGGTAGGGACTTATTGGAAATTACATAGGGACTTATTTCGGAATAATAAGGGATATATTCTGAATTAAGTCCCTTTTTTGGATATATGTGAGTGAAAAATACTGAAAAATCATCCTTTCATAGGCTTTTATGGTTAAATGTGGTTAATATTTTAGGCTTATGGAATAGCTTATAACTTGTTGTATTATAATTGATTAGCTTATTTTTAAATTGGAGGGAAATATTTTTCAGAGCCATACCCTCCCTCTCTTCCCCTTGCTCCTCCAAAATGTTTTGCTATATTTTTAAATTACAATTTTATATGATATCAATAGTCTATCTATTATATATAATAATATATTATATATAATAGATAGACTATTAATATTAGATGTAAAACTTATAGTTCAAAAATATAACAGAAGATTTTAGAAGGAGGAGCAAGGGGAAGAGAGGGAGGGTATGGCTCTGAAAAATATCAAATGACTGATTTTTAAGAGTTTGTATATTCGAAACTTAGATCATACCTTTGCATCAAACCGTCCATGGGTTCAATAATGATCTCAGGACGCTATAAATTAATTTGTATATGAACAAAAAAGTTTTGCCCCATTTGCGGGCTTTCCAATTAACGAGCGAAGGCAATCTTCGCTCAAGTGTAGAACTCCTTGAGACGATAGTCGAAAGGGTAAAAAATGGAAAGGAGACCATCTGCATCCATGATTTGGATGGCTCCTTAGTTACAACAACCTTAACAGATTTGACGCAGAAAGTGCGTCAATATGCTGAGGGTTCAGAGGAGTACAAAGTACTTAAAAGGCAAATGCCTTCTTTTACTCCTATAGCCACCTTCCCTGAAGAATGTGCTATGAATAAGCCACATGAATATACCGGTATGACTGTGGCTGTCATTCGGGCTCAATCCAAAGAGGAGGCGGATAAACTGATTGAAAAGGCAAAAACGTGTCCATATACGCTATGGATACAAAGAGGGACCCAAGAGAACCTTGTGTTTCTATTTATGCCTGTTGAAGGATTTTCGGACAATAACTTTGAAGGGGTAAATGAGTGTATTCTCAACGCCGTGGAAAAATTCTTAGGGCATGAAGTGCTCAAAAGGATTTTTATAGATTGCAAAGTTGGTCTGAATTATGATCCGGATGTATACGTAAATCCGAATCCGGAGGTGTTTAACGCAGTGCAGATTGAGACTTTCGGAGCTCCTGTTATTACTGCCAGGAATCCGATGCTTGAAGAAAAGGCGGACCAGGAGCAGCAACCAGCCGAAAAGTTGGACACTAAGGAAGTAGTAACGGCTGAAGTCGAAGCTGAGGTTGGGCAAAGGTCAAAAGGTCAAAAGGTCACGAAAGTCATTATACCTTCCATCATCTCTAAAATGACGCAATACTACACGCCACAGGATGATGAATTACAACGCTTATTGACCTTATCATCGCTGGTAGCGTTTGGATCTTTTATGTCTGACGTAACACTCCAGGTAAAACCAGGGGAAACGATTTATCCTACCCTGTATTTGAATGTAGTGGCAGCTGCAGCCTCTGGCAAAGGCATTTTAAGGATTCCAGCCCGTGTGTTTAATGTAAAAGCCCGCATGGCGCAAAAAGAGTTTGCGGAAGCTAATGCCCAATACAAGGAATGGGAAAAATGCCAGAAGAAAAAGGATTCGACGAATTGCGGGGAAGAGCCAGCCAAGCCTGTGCGCAAAACCCTTCAAATCTCGGCTTCGATTTCCCAAAGTAAGCTGGTCACTATATTGATGGATAATTCTCCGGAAATCACCTTGCTTTTTGACACTGAGCTGGACAGCGCTTCCAATACCAACAAGCAGGATTATGGAAAAATCTCTCCAGAATTGCGTAAAGCATACGAGTTTGAACCACTAGGTACGCATACCCATCTTCATGGAGACGTACAAGTAAATTATCCCAAATTGTCGGTTATTGTCAGTGGAACGGAAGAACAGGTAGGCCGGTTCTTTGTCAATAAAGACGATGGATTGGTGAGCCGTTTCTTGAATCTTTTTCTTCCCTATCGTCCCTACGAGGGAACCGCAGGCTATGATGGTTCGTCCATTACGAATGAAGAATTCTGGGAAAAAGAGATCGAGCCAGAGGTAAAATGGATTGTGGAATATTTCCAGAAGAAGAAGCTATGCCTACGCATGGACAATAAACTCCGTAGCCTTTATGACGACTACTTTGCCCAAAAAGAAAAGGAAATCGTTCCAAAGGCAAACGATCCCTACCTTTCCATCGTTCGTCGGCTTCGTGGTATTCTATTCCGCCTTTGCATGGTATTGGCTGGCATGAAGGCGTATGAAGAGGGTTTTATTGGAACAGAATACTCTATCAGCGAGGAGATTGCCAGAGAAGTGTTAAGTTGGGCGGATTCCTTTATGGAACAA
This sequence comes from uncultured Parabacteroides sp., assembly GCA_944325335.1. Classification (GTDB taxonomy): domain Bacteria; phylum Bacteroidota; class Bacteroidia; order Bacteroidales; family Tannerellaceae; genus Parabacteroides. The sequence continues at coordinate 29,459 of CALUZR010000008.1, forward strand.
TCTTTTTCCATTTGCGATTTGATTCCATCCAAGGAAGATGAGAAGTCCGGTAAAGAGACCAAAGAGGACCGGTACAGAAAGGTATTCGAAGCTCTTCCTTGTCATTTTGATATGGAACAAGCCAGGAATTGTGGCCAAACGATCAATGGACCAGATGCGAAGGGTTATTCAGAATCCACTGTTAAACGTGCCATATATTGGTATATCGACCATAAATTGCTTCAAAAGAGTGGAAAGGATAACTACCACAAAGTAGGATGTGTGGAAAAGCCACAACCGGTTTTAGCCTCAGAGGAGAATGACGATGATTTTCCTTTCTAAAGGATCTTTTGACCTTTTGGACTTTTGAACTTCCTTAGGTTCATAAGTCAGCTTGGAGGGCGGGACTTGTCACAGGTCTCGCCCTCTTTCGCTATGTGAAATCATGTGAACGCATTAAACTAATTCCCCTTCATTTTAGTTATCCATATACATTAGGTTGAATTTAAAAGGAGAATATCATGGGAACAAAGAAGAATTTCGTACTGGATACGAACGTTATCCTACACGACTACAAATGCATCGAGAACTTCCAGGAGAACGATATTTATCTTCCCATTGTCGTTTTAGAAGAACTGGACCGGTTTAAAAAGGGAAGCGACCAGATCAATTATAACGCCCGCGAGTTTGTTCGGGAGCTGGACAACGTCACGACTAATGACCTCTTCACGAAGGGCGCGTCGCTCGGTCCGAACTTGGGTATGCTGCACGTCGTCGTGGGCGGAGACTATCATCCTACCGTGGCAGAATCATTTGCCGAGAAGACTGCAGACCATCGCATCCTTTCCTGTACTTTCCGGGTGGCCGAAGCGCATCCCGACATGCAGACGATCTTAGTCACCAAAGACGTCAACCTGAGGATGAAGGCGCGTTCGTTAGGGCTCAAGGTGGAAGATTATATCACAGACAAAGTGGTGAATGTAGACATCTTCGAGAAGGCCCAGGAAACCTACGAAGGCATTGACGCTGCGCTCATCGACGAGATCTATTCCGCTCCGGCAGGCATCGACATCGAGCGGCTTGAGCCCTTAGGTTCGAAGCTCGTCCCCAACGAGTGTTTCGTCTTGAAGAGTGAGCGTAACTCTGTCCTCGCGCGCTTTAATCCCTTCAGCTCGAAAGTGAAGCGCGTAGACAAATCTACTAACTACGGCATTCAGCCGCGCAATGCAGAGCAAACTTTCGCCTTCGAGGTCCTGAACGATCCTAATGTCAAGCTCATCGGCCTCACCGGTAAGGCCGGCACCGGCAAAACGTTGCTCGCCCTGGCTTCTGCGCTCAAGCAATCCGACGAATACAAGCAAATCCTCCTGGCCCGCCCGATCGTCGCGCTGGCTAACAAGGATCTCGGCTTCCTTCCTGGCGATGAAAAGCAGAAGGTCGCCCCATATATGCAGCCGCTCTTCGATAACCTTAATTTCATCAAACGGCAGATCTCCTACAACGGCTCCGAAGCGCGCCGCCTCGACGAGCTGCAGAAGGAAAACCGCCTTGCCATCGAAGCCCTGGCTTTCATCCGAGGCCGCAGCCTCTCCGACACGTTCTGCATAATCGACGAAGCCCAGAATCTGACGCCGCATGAGGTCAAGACCATCATCACCCGCGCAGGCGAGGGCACCAAGATGGTGTTCACCGGAGATATCCAACAGATTGATTCCCCCTACCTCGACGCACAAAGCAACGGCCTCGCCTATATGGTCGACAAGATGAAAGGGCAGGAGCTCTTCGCCCACGTCAATCTCGTCAAAGGCGAGCGTAGCGAACTCTCCGAACTCGCGTCGAATTTGCTCTAATCGAGGTTCCGCATCCTCCCATTTTTCCTAACTTTGCCGCCGATTAAACAATACGGTTAAAGTTATGGAAACTTCATTAGATGCAAAAACACGCGAACGGAAGATCGTCCGCGTGACACTGGTCGGCTCGGTGGTCAATATCGTGCTGCTTGTCTTCAAGTTCCTGGCGGGTTTCTTGGGGAATAGTGGCGCGATGATCGCCGATGCCGTACATTCTTTTTCTGATTTCGTGACGGACGTGATCGTCCTTGCGTTTGTCAACATCTCCTCCAAACCGAGGGACCTGGATCACGATTACGGCCACGGCAAGTACGAAACCTTAGCGACCTGCATTGTCGGTCTGTTCCTCCTCTTCGTCGCCTTCGGTCTCTTCTGGAGCGGCGTCAGCACCATCTACCGGCATTTCTTCGAAGGGCAACCGCTCGAAAGCCCAGGTATCGTCGCGCTCGTCGCGGCCGTCATCTCGATCCTTACCAAGGAGGCGCTCTACCAATACACATGCTTCGTCGGACGGAAAGTGAACAGCCAGGTGGTGATTGCGAACGCGTGGCACCATCGCTCCGATGCCTTCTCTTCCGTCGGCACGATGCTCGGAATCGGCGGTGCTATTTTCCTGGGCGACTCCTGGCGTATCCTCGATCCGCTCGCTGCGGTCGTGGTCAGCATCTTCATCGTAAAGATTGGATTGATTCAAACCACAACGGCACTCAACGATCTGCTGGACAAGTCGCTGCCGAAAGAGGTGGAAGACGAGATCCTTTCCTTACTCACCGAAGACCCCCTCGTGAGCAGTCCGCACAACCTTTATACGCGCCGCATCGGAAACGACGTATCCATCGAGGCGCACATCCGCATGGACGGGCATCTTTCGCTCGAAGAGGCCCACGCCGTTACCCGACAGATCGAGCAGCGTCTCCGCCTCCGCTTCGGGCCGAATACGCACATCATGCTCCACGTCGAACCTACGAAGTGAACGGCCCCTCAGGTCGTTCACCTCGTCTCCTGCCCAGACCGCACCGTGCGCACCCCGACGAGCCTGTCGAACCGTGCGCCAATCGGGCGGTAATAAACATATATTGTATATTCATTCTCCGTCTGGTGGAAGTCGCCTTCTATCGCCGCAGTCACGCCCTCCTTCTGTTCGTCAGGCAGGTAGATATATTGATAGTTATAGTTTCCTTGTTTCAAAAGCAGCGCCTTCTCATATTGGCCCGCCTCCGGGTTATAGACCATCTCGCTGCCTTCTCCAAAGCCGTTCTGCACGAAATCCCCATTCAGGTACACCCTTCCCCCCTTCGCCTCAGGCATCGCTAAGGTGAAGTGGACGATGTAATAGTCAGCTTCCGTGTCCGGCTCCTCGCAGCGGCTGCAGGCCGGAAAGTAGCGCCCGTCCTGGTCCTCATCATACGTGTACGGCGTCATCGAGCTCGGCTCATCGACAAATACGTCCGCGTGGTAATAAGGATTATAATAAGCAATCCGGTCGATCCGCATCCCGTTGTAGCGGTGAGTCAAGAATTCAAACCGCCGATACTCATTCCCCGCCGGAAAGATCAGGTCGCGGCAATTCTCATATACGATCCGATCCGATAGGATCGCACTGGGTTGAGCACCAGTCGCGATATTATCTGTTCGCCGGTTTTGCACCACGCGTATTTTAAGGTCTGAAGCCGGATGCGCCACCGCAAGCTGACGCTTCCATACCTCGAAGCTCACCTGCTGATGGCTTTGATAGGTATCTACCAGCGTGTTGCCCGTAATCCCCGCCTGGATTTCCACCAGCGGCTCGACGACGGAAAAGCACGCCGTCAGGACCGTCTCCTGAGGCGCATCCTCCCTATACACGCGCACCGCATAATTTCCTGAGCATTTAAACTGCACGTCCTCATTAGGAAGCATCAGACGATAATTGACGTATCCAACGGTCGTATTAAACGAATTCGCATAGTCGTCTATAGTAAGCCCTTGGAATCCCTGCATGAACTCAATGGGAGATAGGGAAGAAGGCGTCCAATCCGCATTGCAGTGCACGATTTCGTAAGCATATCGCTCGAAGTGCGTCACCAAGTCGTCGAAGCTGATTTCAATCGCCTCCGCCGCCCCGAGCTGAAGTACCGGTTGCGAGAACAGGACGCCCGGCTGCCTTACTTGTAGCGACTTTATTCTTTTATCTTGAAAAATTTCCGTACGATACACCAGCTGGCCCCAGCCCTCAACCGAGAAAGCCACGAGCCAAAAGAGAAGAAAAATTCGTTTCATCATAATCCAACCATTTATTACTACAAAGGAATAAATTTTTTCTTACATGTGTGTTCTTTTTGTCCTGTACAATCATTACGCTACCTCCTTGTATCTTGTATAGACATACTCATAGATTTTCTGCCGATATTCCGTTATGCTGTTTTCATCATAACATTCCGGCAATTCCGCCCATAATGTGTCGCGAATCAGATTGTCTATCGCTGCTTTGGTTTCTTGCTTGTCTGTCCAATGGTCAAACTCGGCAATCTTATTCTTGATTTTCTTAAGCAAATTGACTGCTACCTTTTTGATGCTTTCAATGTCCTTCTTACTCAGGTTGTCAGAGAACAGCAAATCGTAAACAGAAAGCTCTTCGTCGCTTTCAAAACCTTCGCGCACATAGCGTTTTTGCTCTTGGTCGAGGCTTTGCGACAATGCCATCAGTTCCATGAATGTCTTTTCTATGCTGGCGCGGTCTTGCTCGCTGTTGTAACTGTTGATGATTTCCGTGTATTTCTCATAAAAATTGATGCGCGTGGGATTGTTATGGAGCATTTGTTCAATCTTTTGTTTGACAAGTTCTTCCAAATCATTCAATACCAATCTGGGTGTCTTGGTTTTGGCGAACTCCTTGCGCAACAAGTCGAAATCAATCTTACTGATGTCAAATTGTTTGGCTGGTTTATTCTCATCACTCGGCACCACTTGCACATAGTCGTTTACTATCTTGTTGAGTTCTACCATCAAGTCGGTGTTGTCGGCGTGTTTGATTTTCTTATTCAGTTCTCCGCTTATAGCCGTGATGGCGTTCTTCTTCCTCAGCGTGAGGTCGTCCACTTCCTCGCGGTTGACATATTTGAACATGTTGGCTAATTCGCTTGCGTATGTTTTGAATGTCTTTCGGCTTTCATTGGTTACGCATACGGCATTGGCTGCATCGCGCACCAAAGCCAGCTTGTCAAAGCCTGTGGTATCCACTAACTTTTGGAGCTCAAAACCACATTGGGAAAGAAACGCTGTTGCCAAATCAATGGACTTTTCGATACGCTTTATCAGTTCCTCTTTGTCTATGGTAGGCGAACCGCCACCCGTACCGTTCTTCTGCATGGTATAGTCTGCCAAGGCTTTGCGTAACGCCTTTACAACGCCTATGTAGTCGATAATCAATCCATTGCTTTTTCCTTCCGCCTTACGGTTTGCCCGGGCTATGGTCTGCATCAGCGTGTGTGCTTTCAATGGCTTGTCGAGATACAGGCAAGACAAAGTTTTCACATCAAACCCCGTCAGCCACATGGCACAGACGAACACCACCCGGAATGGACTGTCCGCTTGTTTGAACTCTTTATCGAGTGGGCGTTTCTCCATTTTCCTGCGATGCGGTTCTATATCCAATCCCCATTTTCTGAATGTCTGCATCTCGTTTTGCTCTTGGCTCACTACCACGCACATTTCCGTTTCGCGCAGCCACTTCAACTTGCGGTCAAGTTCCAATGCCTCTTGCTGGGTGGCATGCTTGCGTTTTTCTTCGGTCTCAGCAATTACTTGCGACCAATACTTTTGCGCCAGGTTGTACATCCTCACACAGGTCACTTTGTTGATGCAGACAAACATTGCCTTGCCGCTTGTCCAAAGACCGGTATAGTGGTACACAAAATCCTTTGCCACTTTGTCAAGGCGGTCTTCTGCCGTAAGCAGGTGTATCTCTTTGGCAAATTCCTTTTCGAGTTTTGCTTCTTGGGTTGGGTCAAGGTCTGCCTTTTCTATGGCTTCGGCTATGCGTTGGTTCAGTTCGGCATTGTCCTTATCCATTATGGGTATGTTCAATCGTTCGCCCCTGTTCTCATAGAACAAAGGCACGGTTGCGCCATCGTCCACAGCCCGGTTGAAGTCGTAAATGGAGATATAGCCGCCAAATGTCCGCTCTGTAATGTTGTCGTTGGCCAGCAACGGCGTACCTGTAAAGCCTATGCGCGAACAAGTAGGCAACAAACGGTGCATGTTCTCGGCATAATACCCGTATTGGCTGCGATGGGCTTCGTCCGACATGACCAGGATGTCATAATCGGGACGGATAGGCTCTGCATCGGGATTGTTGAATTTCTGTATCAAGGTGAATAGGAAGCTGGGATTGTCTTTCAGCATGGCTATCAGCCTCTCGCCACTTGTGGCTATGTACTTCTCGGCCTTGGTGGAGCCAAGCAATCCGCAGCCTTCAAATGTGCCGCTGATTTGTTCGTTCAATTCATCGCGGTCGGTCAGCACCACAATGGTGGGCGAACCTGCGAATCGGCGGCGTATCTTTTGGGCAAGAAACAACATCGAATAGCTTTTACCGCTGCCCTGCGTATGCCAAAACACACCCAGCTTGCCGTTTCGGAGCTTTCGCTCAGCATAAGCCTTGACAGCCTCGTTCACGCCGAGGTACTGGTGGTTACGGGCAAGAATCTTTGCCGTCCTACCTTCGGAATGGTCGTACAGGATGAAATTTTCCAGCAAGTCTATGAAGTTTTCTTTCCGGCAGATGCCGCGCAACATGGTTTCCAGTTCCACATTGCCCTCGTCTTCCTCTTTCAGGCGTTTCCATTCGTGGAAAAACTCCCACGGACTGCCCAATGTGCCTACCTTGGCTTCCAATCCGTTTGACAGCATGACAATGGCGTTGTAGTAGAACAGTTGCGGTATGGTGTCGAGATAGTCGCGGTAGTTGTCGTTATAGGCATTCTCCACCTCCACGGTGTTCTTTTTCAATTCAACGAACAGCAGAGGCAGACCGTTGACATAGCCCACGATGTCGGTACGGCGGCGGTACAGTTCACCGTGTATCTTCATTTCCTTGACGGCGAGGAAGTGGTTTTCCGTGGGTTCACCGAAGTTGACGAGCATGGCTTTGCGCGTGTCGGGTTCACCCTTGGCGTTTTTCACGGCAATGTCTATCCCGTCGCGTATCAGCCGGTACTTCTCTTCGTTTACCTGCATGAGCGATGCCGTAGAGAGCCGTGTTTCGAGCGTGCCGATGGCTTGTTCCACCTGCGTGTCGTTCATCCACGGGTCCAGTTTTCGCAAGGCTTGGCGCACATGGCGTTTCAGCAAAACTTCGCGATAGCTTTTGCGCCCGAATGTGCCGTTTTCGCCCAGCACTTCCTGATTGTAGGCTGTGGCCACATCCCAGCCTAATTCATCGTGCAGCAACTGGCCTGCGCTTTCTTGCACCAATATGTTTTCAGAATACTCGTTCATGGTTCTAAACTTTTATCTCGCCCGACATCAACTTGGGAAGCAAGCGGTCGCGGGCCTGTGCCAATAGATTTATTTCCTTGTTCAAAAGATTTATTTTACTTATTATTGGACGTACCATTGCTTCAAATTTCTGAATAAAAATATCCGTTGGAAATAGTATTTGAATATTTCCAACCCTGATAGGACTTAAGTTTTGTTGTGCTGCACCATTTGCGAGATTATTCATTTCATTAAACATAGCCTTACTTCTAAACAAGCAGTAAGTGTAAGCAGGAATATCTGACTTTACCTTTGCTACTCGTTGATTAAGTAAATAATTTTCTCCTTGGACTATACAGACTCTACCAACATTGCCCGTAAGCGAAATGAGAATATCTCCATCTGTTAATCTGCAATATTTCGGCATTTTAGGTGGAATCTCAATAATGCGACTGACGTTATCACCATCAAACTGTCCATCTTTCACATTTTTTATTGTCACAATTTTATATGTGCCCTTGTTGTTAAATTCTGAACTTTTGAAAGCATATCCACTCAAAAGTTCTATTGTTGAATCGATGCTATTCTTTTTCCAACCTTCCGGCACTCCATCCACAATCTTCGTATGCTCATACCCCGGAAAACGCAAATCTACAAACCATTCTTTGTAAAGCCGTTGTGCGGCTTCCTCCAAAAGTTTGATTTGGCGGCGGTAGTTGTCTATGAGGTTGTCGTAGGCGGAAAGGATGGAGGCAATGTGTCGTTGAAGTTGTATAGAGGTAATGTTTACCTGCATACGCCGTAATGCCGACAGGGTTATTGTACGTTGAGCCGCGCCGATAGCCACAGCGTCGGCCTGCATATAGAATTTATCAGACAGCATGGCGTAATATAAGAAGCGAGGTACTACTTTGTTCTCATCGGGACGCAATAATGCTATGTGCCGTTGGAAAACCATTTGTACGTCATTTTGAATGAACACAGCTTTTCCGAACGAGCCGACAACAGAATACAGTATGTCGTTGCGGCGTACTTTTCGCTTGTCATCAACTTTGTCATAATAGTCAAAGGGAACATACATCGTGTTTTCAAAGTCAATTTGATTGAAAGCGTCGATGTTGGAAATTGTGATGAACGGAATTCCGTCCGCCGTTTTGGGCGGTGCTTGGTGTGTTCCGTCAGTGATGCAACCACAGATTTCTTCTAACTTTACTTTCTCCCATTTGCTCATACTTCGTCTTCCTCCTTACTGCTTATGACCTCCCAATGCCCTGTCTTGTTACTTCCTGTCCGCACAATCAGCCCGGCTTTTCTCAGTTTGCCGAGATGCCTTTTCACGGTGGCTTCCGACACGCCAAGTTCCGTAGCGTAGCCGGCGTAGTTTTTGTCATTGTCATGCAGGATGGCTTGGTATAGCTGTTGGCTTATCGGGTCAAGCAAGGAATTTATCGGGTCATCGGCACCGCTTATCGGGTCAAACTCTAAAGATTTCTTGTACGCGGCTATTTCGCCTGCAAGATTGCGTATATGCTCGTCGAGCATGAATTGGCGGAACGGCGCGAGCGTTTCCTGCGTCCGCGAGTCAACGAGAGCCTGTATGTACTCGGCCTTATTTTCCTTGACGATTTTTGACGGCACCAGCTCAAGCTCGTATTGCAAGTGGTTCATCACGAGGCGCGCCATGCGTCCGTTGCCGTCCGCCCATGGGTGTATGGTAGCCAGTTGGTAGTGGGCATCGAAACTCAACATATACTTCTCCACCACATCATCGCTTGCGAACAACTGCCGCCTGCGGAGGTTGGTTTGACGGCAAAACTCCTCCAGGTTGGCAGGGACTTTCCGGAAATCCATGTACGAACAGCCCCCGATGCCGGCCGTCACCCCCAACAGGCGAAGTTCGCCTTTCGATGCGTCGAAGTCTCCCAAAACGGTGTGGTACACGCTGCCCGTATTCTTCATTACTTTTGCCGAAAGTCCTGTCAGCATCGGTATGGAGAAGTCTGTATGTTTGCCCGCCAGCTCCATTGAATGTTCGTATGCGGCTTTCAGGTCAAGATTCATCATCAGTTCTTGTATGCTCCGCCCCTTGGCCGATATTCCTTCGTCAAAGAGCAGTTGGTTTTCTATCTCTGTGACTGTGCTACCTTCGATGGCTGTGGAATGGGTAATGATGGAGTAAAGGTAGAATTTCTGGTAATCTATCTGCTCTGCAATGCCCAGCTTCTTATATTCTTCGAGCAGGCTTATCAAGCGTGCGGCTTTGTCTGTCATGCTCATTTCAACGCCTCCCAATTCTGTTGTATTTTAGTCATCAACTGGTTTGCTTCTGTTTGCAGCTTGGCAAGTTCCGCGTGTATTTCGTTCATGCGCTGGGTGAAATCCACACCGTCATCTTCCGTTTCTGCCACTCCCACGTAGGCTCCCGGCGTAAGGCTATAGTCCTTTTCGACTATTTGCGCGATGGTTGCTATGCGGCACAGGCCGGGTATGTCTTGGTAAACACCGTCATAGCCGAATTTTGAAGTGAGCCATACGGCTTCTTCCGCCACGGTCACAGCTTCCCTCAATTCGGCTACTTGAGCTTCTAATTCTGCCACGACAGCTTTTAATTCAGATTTTTCCTTGCGCTTCTTGGTGGCTTTCAGTGCCTCTTGCTGTTGTTTCAGGCTGTTGGCATAAGTAGCTTCGGTTAATTTGGCTACTTGAAGCACCTCCTCAAAAGTGGGATTTTCCGTATGCCAAGCCATGTTGTCATACTTCTCTGCTATGTGTGAGAAATACCTCCAATAATCTTGTATCAGCCTTTTGTAATTTTCGGTCTCCCCCCGGTAAAGCCAAACGATGGCACCCAGATTGCGCAATTGCCATTCGCTCCATTCGTTCAGTGTGCGGTCAACCACGGTATAGTAGTTCCGCGCATCAATGAACAGCACTTTGTCTTTCAGGTTCTCGGCCTTCCCTTTGTTGAAAAACCAAAGCGAACACGGTAAGGACAGCGTGTAGAAAAAGTTATTGCCCACACTGACCATTACATCCACATGACCTGTCTCTACAATCTTCTGCCGGATGTCTTTTTCTTTACGGGAAGAATCAGTGGCAGAAGAAGCCATGACAAAGCCTGCACGACCCTTCTCATTAAGGTAGGAATAGAAATAGGAAATCCACAGATAGTTGGCATTGCTGAACGACTTGCCCGACTTGTCGACACCAGGAATACCGAAAGGCAAGCGACCCGCGCTCACGGCATTATCTTTGTTTACCTTATCTACGTTGAAAGGTGGATTGGCCATCACGTAATCGCAGCAGCCGTCGAGGTTGTGGGCATCGTGATAAAAGGAGTTTGCCGCGTCGCCCGACTTGATGACACCCGTCAACCCGTGTACGGCCATGTTCATCAGACAGAGCTGGGCGTTGTATTCCACTTTTTCTTGTCCGTAGAAAGTCATCTTGCTATTGGCTTCCATACCCGATTGCTCTACGAAATCACCCGTCTGCACAAACATACCGCCAGAACCGCATGCCGGGTCGAGCAATATGCCTTCCTTGGGTTCGAGTACATTGACTATCATCTTGACCAGTGACTTGGGCGTGAAAAATACGCCGTCATCGCTTGCTACGTTCTTGGCAAACTTGTTCAAGAAATACTCATAAATACGACCTATGACATCACCCCCGACCTCGGAGAGCGCACTGTTATTGAATATGCGGAGCAATTCGGAAAGCAGTTCATCGGCAAAAATGGTATAGTTCTTGGGTAAGACCCCATGCAACTGTTCCGATTGTTGCTCTATCAGCTCCATAGCGTTGTTGACCACTTCGCCGAGACTTCCCAGCGTGTTCCCGTTTATACCGGTCGGGTAGAAGGATGCCGCATTGGCGGGCAGGTTCACCAAATAATCATATTGCGCCTCCCTTGGCAGGAATATGGCGGATTTGGCTTTGAAATCGCTTGCTTCGACAGGCAGTTTCCGCCCGTTCCGCATGGGACGATTGGCAAGGATTTCCTGTTCGACCCGTTTGAAACGACTAAACGCATAGCGCAAAAAGATTAGCCCCAACACTGGCATACAGTATTGGTTTGATGTCAACTTCGACCCGCTTCGCAGCATGTCTGCCGATTCCCAAAGTTCCGCTTCCAGCTTCCGTATGTTTACCATATAACTATTGTCTTTTCTCCGTACTGTTTAATAGGTCTTTGACATCCACTTCAAGCAATCCTTTTCAACAAGAACAACCTTGATGCGATTTAAGTCTGCCTTTTCTAATAGTTTTAATTTGAACGCAAAGATAACAAACTCATCAGATAAACTATATAACTAATTTGATTTTCTTCCATGTTTTCCTTTGTAAGGTTCATGCACCCACTGCTGTGATAGGTTCGGCCAGCTTGTGCATGTTCCTATTCTGCAACCCTATAGTACGAACAGAGGATAGAGGAGAATCCCGCAGATAGTAACCCAGATCCCCCCCGTGAGGAGCGCAAGCCGCCGACGCGAATACCCGAGCGACGGCCGCACAAGACCGTAAAGCCTATACACCACGAACCCGAAGAAAACACCGGAGATTGCGCCCGGGACAATGTCCGTAAGGAAATGAACCCCCAGGTAGATGCGCGAGTAGGAATTGACCGCTGCCCAAAAGAAGAGCGAAGCGGACAGGAACTTGTCGCGGAGGATTAAGGTGAGGAGCATCGCCAGCCCGAAGGAGTTCGCCGCATGGCTCGAGATGAACCCGTAGAGCCCCCCGCGGTATCCGTTGACGGTCTGCACCAGGTCCTGGAAATCGGGATGGTGCGTCGGACGGAACCTTGTAAAGAGCGGCTTGCAGACGTGCGAAGCGAACTGGTCGCAGAGCGTGATGGTCAGGGCGATTGCCAAGCAGAGGAAGAGGACTTCGCGCCAAGGCTTGCGCCAAGCCAACACGGCGAGCATGAAGACCGCCAAGGGAATCCACACCGCCTTCCCAGAGTAAAGCCACATGACCTCATCGAGGTAAGGCGTGTGCAAACCGTTGAGCCAGAGGAATGCCTCCCGTTCGAGGACCAGAAGCTGTTCGAGCATGGCTTAGATGATTACAATATCCTGGCTGGGCATCCACCCAACGTTCCCGTCTTCCAACACGACCTCGCTCCAGTCTCCTAAGGTGCTGCGGACGGCGACTTTAGTGCCCTCGTGCAGGACGACCAGGTCGGTCCCGCTGGCGTCTGGCGAACTCTTCACCGTAACGGTCGGGGCGAAGATGATGGCCTCCGCATGGGAAGTCAGCGCCTCCTTCTGGCTAAACCCGAAGACGTTTGCTAAGACCGTGACCACCAGCATCAGGAGCGCCACGTAGAACCCTGCTTTCTTGAAGGTGACGACCTTTGAGAAGAGGAAGACGACGGTCGAGACGAGGAAGAGGAGGAAAGCGGTGATACCGACCGCCCCCCACGTGTCCGTCGCGGCCAAGTCCCGTACGGACTCGAACCATTTCGCCAGGAAGAACTGGCCGGCGGGCTCGATCTTGTCGACGGCGCGTGCCTTTGCCAGCTGGAGGTTGAAGCGGATGTCCTTGTCGCCCGGAGCGAGGAGGAGCGCGCGCTCGTAGTTAAGGATCGCCGGGGCGATCTGGCCGTCCTTGTAGTAAGCATTGCCTAAGTTGTAGTAGACTTCCGCAGACTCGCCGTTGTTCTTCAGCAAGCCTTCGTAGAGTTGTATGGAGGTTTTATAGTCTTCCTTTGTATAAGCCACTTCGGCCTCCTTGAGGGCTGCGTCTTGGGCTGCGGCCGGACCGACCGACGCGAGCGCAAGGAGGAAGAGGCAGAACTTGATGAATAGTTGCTTGATTACCATAGTTTGATTACTTTTTTATTGTATTTTCCATTTTTCCAATCGCATCGATCGTCTGGGCGTACAGCTTGTCCATGGCGTCAGATGCTTGCGAAGGCGCGTATCGGGCGAATTCGCAGGTATTGAGGATCGCCATGAAGTCGGCGGTGAGTTGCGCATCGACGCCATACTTCGACAGCTCGGCCTCGACGTTGTCTTTCGTAAGGTTCGACAGCGGGATATTGAGCTTGTCGCTGAGATAACCCCAGAGGGCGCGCGTGACTTCCTCATAGAACTCTTCCTTCTTCTGGGCCTGCAGGAGCTTTCCTGCGTTTTTCAGCCGCTTGACAGCCGTTTTGTTTGCCTTCTTCGTGCGAACGCGGGCAAGGTCTGCATTCTCTTTGATCTGTTTCCGATACGCAAGGACGAACGCGACGAACAGGACGAGCGGGACGAGATATGACATCGCGTAGAGCACCGTCCCGAAGAAAACCTCTTCGCGCTTCGGCGAGAAGTGGATTCCCTTCGTCTTGAGGAAGCGGATGTCTTGTCCTAAGTATTTCACGGATTCCTTATTGGCAAAGTTCGAGACCATCGGGGCGGAGGTAGTACCCTCTTCCCCTTTCTCGACGTGGAGCTTGAAGACGTCTGATTTCAACGTCTTGTAGGAAGCTGACTTCGTGTCGAAATAAGAGAACTCGACGGACGGGATCTCGAAGTCGCCCGCATAGCGAGGGATCGCCATATACTCGATAGACTTCGTGCCGGATACTCCGGAAGTAGTCGTCTTGGTTTGCGTATCGACCTTCGGGTCGTATATTTCGAAGTCGTTGGGGAATGCTACTTCGGGATTCTTCGCGAGCTTAATGTTCCCGTTGCCGGAGAGGACGACGTTGACGGTTACTGCGTCGTTCGCCTTCACGTAGTCCGCACTGATGCTTGCCTTCATCGAATAGCTCCCGACGGCTCCCGAGAACGAGGCCGGCTTACCCGACGAGGGGAGGGGCTTGACGTGTACGGTCACGGGCGAGGAGACGAGCTGTTTGTTCACCTCGCGGTACGAGTCGAAGAAGTCGTCGAAAATACTACGGGCCTTTTGCGGCGTCGAGACGCGGATGACGGCGTCATACGTTCCCTTGCCGATCGTCAGCTCACCCGTCCGCTGTGGATACAGGACGACCTGACGGAGGTCTACGGTGAAATAATTCCGGTCCTTATAGCGGTCCTGCACCCATTGCTTGTTGGGCAAGTCGATCTCTTGCGCCATGAAGCCCTCGAACTCCGGGAACTTCACGCCGTTGATTCCGCAAGGCCGCGCGGCGTAGAGCTTAAATGTCACCAGGAATCCCTCCTGCTCGTAGACGTCGCGCTTCGAGATGATCATCCGCACGAAGAAGTCGTCGTCGCTGATCGTAGCCGATGAACTTTGTACCCGCTCCGCAGTCGTCTTCCCGGATTTATCGGGCGGGAGGACTTTGATCGAGAGTCCATTCGATGTATAAGTCGCGTCCTTCACCTTGATGGTAGCCGGCGCGATGGTGAACGTCCCCTCTTTCTTGGGCATCAGGATATAGGTGTAGCTGACGGTCGTCTCGCTCGTGCTCTTCCCGTTCACCCAACTGGTGCTGTACGACGTCGATTGCGAAGGCCCCATGAGTACCTCGAAATCCGGCATCTCTTGCACGCGGAGGTCTTTCCCTTCCGCATTAATCACATACGTCAGACGGAACTGTTCGCCCATGACGACCGATTGCGGTGCCGAGGCTTTAAACGAAATCTCGTTTGCCCGCGCGCTCAGTCCCGTCGTGCACAATAAGAGGAAAAGGAATATCCATTTTCCTATCGGCATTAGTCTTTTATCATTCATTCTTACCATTGTTTTTCTATTTTACGGCTTTGCTGCTTTTGCTGCTGCGCCTTCTTCACCTTTTCTTGCGTATCCTTTTCGTCCTGGAGCAGGGCGTCGAGCATTTGCTGCGCATTGTCGCGGCTCATTTGTTCTTCGGGCTGCGGCTGTTCTTGCGTCTTGTCTTGCTTTTGGTTGTCTGGCTGCTGCGGTTGTTGCTGCTGTTGCTGTTCTTGATTCTGCTCTTGCTGTTGCTCCTGGTTCTGTTGGTTCTGATTCTGGTCTTGGTTCTGCTGCTGGTCGTTCAGGAGCTTTTGCGCCAAGGCGAGGTTATAGCGTGTCTCGTCGTCGGCCGGATTGAGGCGCAGCGACTGCTTGTAGGCTTCCACGCTTTGGGCATATTCCTTCTTCTGCATGCCGATGTTACCTATATTATGGTAGACTTCAGCCAGGCGCGCGCGTCCTTCGGGCGTTTCCCGCATTTTCGCCTCTTGCCCGGCGAGGAGCTGGTATTGCTCGGCTGCCTCGTCGAACTTTTGTTGTTTATAAAGGGAGTTGCCGAGGTTGTAGGTACCTTCCGTCGAGCGCGGGTTCACGTCGAGCGCTTTGCGGTAGGCAATCTCCGCCTCGGTATATTTTTCCGTCTTATAAAGGTCGTTCCCTTCGCGCACCTGCTTCCGTTCCGCCTTCTGGGCGAAAGCAGAGGCGCCGGCGAGCAAAACCACCGCGCATAAGACCGGTTTCCGTATTGTTTTCATTCGTATCATATTCGTTTTTCGTTCATTCTAATCTGATTCTATATCTTTTTTCTTATTTCCCTTTCTTTCCGTCCGGGAACGGCCCAGAGACGGCGTCTTTTCTTTCTCTCCGTTCGGGAATAGGCTGGAGACGCCGTTTCTTTTACATTCCCTAACGGGAACAAGCCGGAGACGCCGTTTCTTTTACATTCCCTAACGGGAACGGCCGAGAGACGCCGTTTCTTTCACATTCCCTAACGGAAATAACCGAGAGACGCCGTCGCTGCTTCCTTCCCGACCGGAAAATGCCTGTTTTTTTACTTAAACAACCGAATCCGCCGGAAGACATGGTTCTTGCGGTCGAGCGTGAGGAATTCCGCCACCAAAAGGAGGAGGGCAATCCACGCGAAGACCTGAAACTGCTCGTCGTATTCGGAGTAGACCTTGCTTTCGAGGTCGGTCTTGCTCATTTTCCCGATTTCCTGTTGCAACGCCTTGAGCGCCGAGTTGGTATTGTCTGCCCGGACGTACATGCCTTGTCCCGCTGCCGCGATTTCCTGGCACATCTGTTCGTTCATCTTCGTAATCACCACGTTGCCGGCGTTGTCTTTCATATAGTTGTTCCCACCGCCGAGGGGAATCGGCGCGCCTTTCGGGTCGCCCATCCCGACGATGTTCACGTGTATTTTCTTCTCGGCGGCCGCTTTGGCTGCCCCTACGGCGTCGTCTTCGTGGTTTTCACCGTCGGTAATGACGATGATGGCCTTTTCCGAAGCCTCATTCGGGGTGAAAGAACGGGCGGCGAGGTTGATAGCCGCTCCGATAGCCGTTCCTTGCGTCGAGACCATTTCCGGCGAGATGGAGGAAAGGAACATCTTGGCCGAGATGTAATCGGACGTGATGGGGAGCTGCGTGAAGGCATCGCCGGCAAAGACGATCATGCCCACTTTGTCGTTCGTGAAGCCGTCGGTCAGTTTGGCCAGCATTTGCTTGGCCTTCTCCAAGCGGTTCGGGCCGACGTCTTCGGCGAGCATCGAGTTCGACACGTCGAGGCAGACCATGATTTCAACGCCTTGCCGCTTGACGGTCTCCAGCTTCGTCCCAAACTGCGGGCCGGCAATCACCACAATCAATGCCGCGATGGCGCCCAGCGAAAGCCAAAACTTCAGGTGTTGGCGTTTCCAGGAGACATCGGGCATCAACGCGCCCAAAAGGACGGGATTGCCATATCGTTTCACCGCCTTCCGCTTCTGCAGGTGGGCATAGACAAAAAACAGGATCAATGCCGGCAGGGCGAAAAGCAAATATAAAAATTCCGGATGTGCAAAACGAAACATAATTCCTATCTTTTTATTATGGGATATTTCTTAACACTGTATTTCTCAATAACACTTCGACCAGCAAGAGCACGAAAGCCAGGAGCGCCCAGTTCTTGTATTCTTCTTGCTTTTTGCTGAATTCCTGCACGCTGATTTTCGTCTTTTCCATTTGGTCGATTTCCGAATAAATTTCCTTCAGGCTGGCGTTGTCCGTCGCGCGGAAGTATTGCCCGCCCGTAGTCGAGGCGATCTGCTTCAGTATTTGCTCGTCGATTTCGACGGGGATATTCTGGTATTGGACGCCAAACGCGGTCGGGATGGGATAGGGCGCTTCGCCTTGCGTCCCGACGCCGATGGTGTAGACCCGGATACCGAATGTCTTGGCGATTTCGGCGGCTGTCACCGGGGCCACTTGCCCGGTATTGTTCACGCCGTCGGTCAGGAGGATAATCACTTTCGACTTTGCCTGGCTGTCTTTGATGCGGCTGACGGCATTCGCCAATCCGACGCCGATAGCCGTCCCATCCTGGATAATGCCCGGTTGGATATCTTTAAAGAGATTGAGCAGCACGCCGTGGTCGGTCGTGAGCGGGCATTGCGTGAAACTCTCTGCCGCGAAGACGACTAAGCCGATGTTGTCGTTCGGACGCCCATTGATGAACGAGGCCGCCACGTCTTTGGCCGCTTCCAAGCGGTTCGGCTTCAAGTCCTCGGCCAGCATACTGGTTGATATATCGATCGCCATCACGATGTCGATTCCTTCCGTCGTCGAATTCTGCCAGCTGTTTGTCGATTGCGGGCGTGCCAATACAACGATCAGAACCGCAATGGCCACCATGCGCAATACGAAAGGCACATGCCGCAGATAGACACGCCACGAAGTTGCGCCGGGTGCCTCGAAGGCTTCCGCCGACGAGACCTGCAGACTCGCCTGGCTCTTCCTTAATTTATAGATGTACCAAGCGACGAGCGGTATCAACAACAGCAATAAATACAAATAGTTTGGATTCGCAAATACCATTTTATTCTTCTATTTTAGCTTCATTATTCGATTCCTCAGCAGCCTGTTGTGCAGACGTCCCTTTCTCTGGAGTTGTTTCCTCCGGTTTCGTTTCTTCCACAAATGAATAGGCATTCGAGATACTCAAATCATTCTCGTCGGGCAGCGGATGTACTTTGGCGAATTTCACAAAGTCCGAAAGGCTCAAGATCTGCTTCAACTTGTCGAACACAGGATGAACCTCTTCTTTGCCTTGCAACGTATCCAAAATCTCGCCCGATGTCATTTCCATCGCATTGACGCCGAAGCGTTCCACGATATAGCGGCGCAACGTCTCGGTCAAGGCCGTGTAATATTCCTTGTTCAAGCCCTGTTGCCATAGCTTGCGGGTCTTAATCTCGTCCAATTCCTTGATGGCTTGCTCGTAGGGAGGCAGTTTAGGCTCTTCCGGAGCAGCAAACGGCAACAACGATTTATGGTTCCGCAAGCGTTTGAGGATATACAACAACGCGCAAAGCAGGAACAACCCCAACAGCACACCGTAAATGATCGGATAATAATCCGCCCAGACGAAAGGAGGTTTCCATACATTTTTGATATCGTTGAACTCTTCCGGCTTGTCTGCATTCACGGGCACGGTCGACACTTTCAAGGCCACTTGGTTGGAAGCCACCGTGTCGGTCCCGTCTACCACTTTCAGAGGCGGCAACAGATACAATGCCGAGTCGAACGAAGTAATCAGCAAATCTTGCTTAATCACCAAGCGGTCGTTTTCGATGAGCGACGAATCGGATTTCGAGGCATCCAGTATTTCCACTCCGCGCATCAACGTGTCTGCCGGAATCAGGATTTGCACCGGATGGTCCTTCGGCGTTGTCACGGTCAGGTGCAATTTCGTCTGTTCCCCAATCAAGATGGCGGCCGAATCGATCCGCACCTCAATCAGCGACTGCGCTTTTGCCCCGCTCATTCCTGCCGCCCAAGCGAGCAACAATAGTACTACAATATTTTTCTTTATCCATTTCATGTTCAATTCCGTTTATCGAAAAGCGTCATCAGCGACTTCACATAATCATCTTCGGTGCGGATGGAGACTGAATCCACCCGACATTTCTTGAACGTGTTATCCATCGCCGCTTGGCGTTCCTTCCACCAGTTCTCGTAAGCTTGGCGGACGCGTGCGGAGGAGGTGTCAATCCATTGTTCCTTTCCCGTTTCCGCATCTTTGATTTTCATCAGACCGACGGCGGGAAGTTCCGTCTCGCGATGGTCGTATACCTGGATGGCCACCATGTCGTGCTTCCGGTTCGCCACCGTAAGTGCATCCTTAAAGTTTCCTTTGTTGATGAAGTCCGAAATCAGGAACGCCGTGCAACGCTTCTTGATCGCATTGGTCAGGTATTTTAATACTTGGCTAATATCCGTCTGGCGGTCTTCCGGTTGGAAATCAATCAACTCACGAATCACATACAAGATGTGCTTCTTTCCCTTCTGCGGCGGAATGAATTTCTCCACTTTGTCGGAAAAGAAAATCACGCCGATCTTATCATTATTTTGGATCGCCGAAAAGGCCAGCGTGGCTGCAATCTCGGTGATGATATCTTTCTTCATGACTTGCACGGAACCGAAATCACGGCTCCCGGACACGTCGATCAGCAGCATGACGGTCAGTTCGCGCTCTTCTTCGAACACCTTGACATAAGGCCGGACATAGCGTGCCGTCACATTCCAATCGATGTCTCGGATATCATCGCCATATTGGTATTCGCGCACTTCGCTAAAAGCCATACCGCGCCCTTTGAAGGCCGAGTGGTATTGCCCGGCGAAGATATTCCGCGAAAGACCGCGCGTCTTGATTTCTATCCGGCGAACTTTCTTCAGCAGTTCACTCGTTTCCATCAGGGCACTTCTACCTTATTCAAGATTTCACTAATGACCTCTTCGGTCGTCAAATTGTTGGCTTCTGCCTCATAGCTCAAGCCGATACGGTGCCGCAAGACATCGTGGCACACCGCGCGGATATCTTCCGGAATCACATAGCCGCGGCGCTTGATAAAGGCGTATGTGCGGGCAGCCAGTGCCAAACTGATAGAGGCACGCGGAGAAGCCCCGAAGGAAATCATATTACCTAAATTCGCCAAACCATATTCTTGCGGGAAGCGGGTAGCGAACACAATGTCTACGATATAGCGTTCGATCTTTTCGTCCAAATATACTTCACGCACGATTTTGCGGGCTTCCAGGATTTCTTCCTTGCTCAGGATAGGCTTGATGTCTGCCTTCGCGCCTGAGATGTTCTGCCGGATGATCAATTTCTCCTCTTCTTTCTTCGGATAATTGATAATGACCTTCAGCATGAAACGGTCCACTTGCGCTTCTGGGAGCGGATAAGTTCCTTCCTGCTCGATAGGGTTTTGTGTCGCCATTACGAGGAACGGCTCCGGAAGTTTATAGGTTTGTTCGCCAATCGTCACTTGCCGCTCTTGCATGGCTTCCAACAATGCGCTCTGCACTTTGGCCGGGGCGCGGTTGATTTCATCCGCCAACACAAAATTAGCGAAGACAGGTCCTTGTTTTACTTGGAATTCTTCGCTTTTCTGACTATAAATCATGGTTCCGATCACGTCGGCCGGAAGCAAATCTGGGGTAAATTGGATTCGGCTGTATTTGGCATCAATCAGCGATGAAAGCGTCTTGATGGCTAAGGTCTTAGCCAATCCCGGAACTCCTTCCAACAAAATGTGCCCATCTGAAAGCAAACCAATTAATAAAGATTCCACCAGATGTTTCTGCCCGATGATAACTTGGTCCATGCCCATGGTTATCATGTTTACGAAGGAGCTTTTGCTCTCTATCCGTTCATTCAATTCACGAATATCTACTGTCTGATTCATAAGTGATAATTTCTATACTTGTTACTGTTTTATGCATTCTATTTTTAAGATGCGCAAAATTAGAAATATTAAATTCGTATCGTTTACTTTTCCAGTTAAATAATACGAAGAATCCGTTTAAAATTCCTGAGATAGGATTTGGGATTGCAATTGGGCTGCTTTTTCGATGGAGGCACGGTCGTGCGCGTCGATGCCATAGAGAACAGGGTTCGGAATGCGGATTTCCGTTCCGATGGGAATATTGTTAGGATCTGCAATAACTTGTTTATTATGCTGATAGATGTAAACCCAGAAGAACTTGTGGCCATAGTATTGCTGGGCAATGGAAGCCAAACGGTCTCCTGCTTTGATGGTGGTGAGGGCAATATCTTCCGAAGGTGCGGGCACGGAGTCCGTTGGTTGGATTTTCTCAGGCGTGGAATCTGGAAATGACGCCGTGATTTTTTCCATCGACGGCGTCATTTCTTCCGATGATGGCGTCGTTTTCGACAAAGAGTCCAGCTTCTTTTCATAGTGCTGAGTTGATTTGGAATAGCCGCTCATATAACCAATGTAGCCCACGCCGGCAATTAGCAAAATGACCAGGCAGGCTGCCAAGCCGATCCATTGCTTGCAGTTGGAAGATGGGGGCGGAGCAGGAATTTCTTCGGGAACTTGCGGTTTGTCCGGCTCTTGTGCTGGGACGGGAATCCGTGTTTCCGGCAGGATTTCCTCTACGGATTCTTCGGATGCTTCTTCTGTTTCAGGTGAATCGGGCGGAGCGTTCAAGTCGTCGAAAGAGACCGAATCGCTCAATTCCGTAGTCTCGAATAGGGAAAAGGGCTTGTTCACCAGCTCTTTCAAATCTTTATCCGGCGCAAAGGCAAACTTATAATGGGATGGAATGAGAAACCGTTCGCCCGAATTGACCGAAATGCTTTCCCGCTCTTCCACGCGGATCAGTTTGAAAGTGCCTAATCCTTTTACCTTAACGACTTTATCGGAATAAACACCTGCTGAAACTACGTGGACGAACTCGCGGAGGAAACGTTCCGTCTCTTCCGGGCTCTTCTTCGTCTGTTCCGCCAAAAGGGCTGCTATTTCTGTTAATGCCAATCGGTTATTCATCGCCTTCCATTTCTTTTAAATGATTCTTGATCGTAGTACTTGGCTTAAATACAGGGACTAACTTAGGAGGCACAAGGTATCGCTTGCCGTTTGTCGGGTTCACCGAGATGCGTTCCATTTTCTTCCGCACTTCAAACTGGCCGAAATCAGGAAGCGTAAGCGTATCGCCTTCCATCAGCTTGGTTCCGACTACCGAGCCGAGCGCCGAAAGCATCTTGGTTACTTCCTGCGTAGTCCATCCCATCTGTTGCGCCAATTCGCTAATGACCTCTTTGCTTTTCATGCGGAATCTCTTTTGGGGTTATACACTTTTCCCGTACAATTCGAAGGCTTGCGCGTCTTCGATTTCAACTTGATAGAAATGTCCGGGTTTCAATACCTTGCCCTCTTCCTTACGTATCAGGACTTCGGGATCGACTTCCGGCGAATCGAACTCGGTGCGACCGATATAGAAATCCTCCTCTTCGCGGTCGACCATTACCTTATACGTATGTCCGATCTTCGCTGTGTTGGCTTCCAGGGAAATGCGTTCTTGGATGGCCATAAGCGTATCCAGCCGCTCTTGTTTGACCTCTTGCGGAATATCGTCGGTGTAATGCTGGTAAGCGTAGGTGCCCTCTTCGTGGCTATAGGCAAAGGCGCCCATCCGTTCGAAGCGAGCTTGGCGGACGAAAGCAAGCAATTCCTCGAAGTCTTCTTCAGTCTCGCCCGGATGTCCCACCATGAGTGTGGTGCGGAGGTGGATTCCCGGCACCTCTTCGCGCATCCGTTCCAAAAGCTCATAGGTCTCAGCCTTCGTAATGTTCCGTCGCATCAGCTTGAGCATCCGGTCGCTAATGTGCTGTAAGGCAATGTCCATATAGCGGCATACGTTCTCCCGTTCGCGCATCACTCGGAGCAAGTCGTAGGGGAAATGCGCTGGATAGCCATAATGAAGCCGGATCCATTCCACGCCAGGCACGTCCGAGAGGCGCTCCACCAATTCCGGAAGCGCCATCCGCTTGTAGAGATCCAATCCGTAGAAGGTCAAATCCTGCGCAATGAGTTGGAATTCTTTCACACCCCGGTGGGTCAGGAGCTTGACTTCCTCCACCAATTCTTCCATGGGGCGGGATTGGTAAGGACCCGTAATGAGCGGAATCGAACAATACGAGCACGTGCGGTTGCATCCTTCGCCAATCTTGAGGTAGGCATAATGCTTGGGCGTGGTAAGGACGCGGTCGTGCGCCAATTCCGGATGATACGCTTTGCCCAAATCAGAAATCAGCTCTTTCCAGTTGAACTTCCCGTAGAAATGGTCTACTTCAGGTAATTCCTGTACCAGATCGTGCATGAAACGTTCCGAAAGGCAGCCCATGACGAACAACTTACCAATCCGTCCCTGCTTCTTCGCTTCGCCCAGCTCGAGGATCATCTCGATGGATTCTGCCTGTGCGTCACCAATAAAACCACAGGTATTGACCACTACGATTTCCCCATTGATGCGATGCGGATCGTGCTCCACCTTGTAGCCATTGGCCGCAAACTGGCGCATCAATTGCTCCGAATCCACCAAGTTCTTCGAGCAACCCAACGTGATGATGTCTACTTTATTCTTTCTCATTTTGTCCTTTTTCCTATATTATATGTTTGATGCGCCCTTAGGTCGACCTTCGCCCTACGGTAGGGCAGAGGCTCTGCCTAATGCCTGGCAGGCATCCTGCCCAATACGTGGCAGACCCTCTGCCTAACGTTAGGCAGCATGTCTACCCCGAACGCGGTAGACCCTCTACCCCGAGCGTGGTAGAGGTGCTGCCGGGAATTAATGGGTTTATTCCCCAAACAGCGAATTGACAAACTCGCGCTTGCGGAAGACTTGCAAATCCTCCATGCCTTCGCCCAGGCCGATGTATTTGACGGGGATGCGGAACTGGTCGGAAATGCCAATCACGACACCGCCTTTGGCCGTGCCATCCAGCTTCGTGACGGCAAGAGCGTTCACCTCGGTCGCGGCTGTGAATTGCTTGGCTTGTTCGAAGGCGTTTTGCCCGGTCGAGCCGTCGAGTACGAGCAGCACTTCGTGGGGCGCGTCGGGGACTACCTTCTTCATCACGTTCTTTATCTTGGTCAATTCGTTCATCAGGTTGATCTTGTTGTGCAAACGTCCGGCAGTATCGATGATGACAACATCGGCGTCGTTCGCCTTGGCCGAGCTGAGCGTATCGAATGCCACGGACGCCGGGTCGGAACCCATCTTTTGCTTGACAATGGGTACGCCTACGCGTTCGCTCCAAATCACCAGTTGCTCGACGGCGGCTGCGCGGAACGTATCGGCTGCTCCCAGATACACTTTCTTTCCGGCTTTCTTGAATTGGTATGCCAATTTGCCGATGGTAGTCGTTTTGCCCACGCCATTTACGCCTACGACCATAATGACGTACGGACGTTTGTCGGCCGGGAGGTCGAAGCCTTCGCCATCTTCCGTGTTGTTCTCGGTCAGGAGGTTGGCGATTTCTTCCCGCAAGATGTTTGTCAACTCGGAGGTGGTGACATACTTATCTCTTTCCACACGTTTTTCGATGCGGTCGATGATTTTCAGCGTAGTTTCCACGCCGACGTCTGAGGTAATCAAGACCTCTTCCAGGTTGTCCAGCACGGCGTCGTCCACCTTGCTCTTGCCGGCAATGGCACGCGTGATTTTGGTAAAGACATTTTCCTTTGTCTTGGAAAGGCCCTTATCCAAGGTCTCTTTCTTTTCTTTGCTGAAAAAACTAAATATACCCATATCTTATCAATTTAATGACTTGTCTTTTTGAATGCGCGTGTAAAATTACACAAAAACTATGTTACTCAATCACTTTTAGGCGGGCAAATTTCAGTAAAAGTTGTTTTTGCCCGCATTTGTCAAAATCAACTACGGCTTTGCGGTTGTTTCCCTCGCCTTCGAATGCCCGGATGACGCCTTCGCCAAAGCGTTCGTGCCATACGCGCATATCGATTTGCAGGTTGGAATAATCGGTCTGTGCCGCCGTATGCGTAGTTGGTTCGATGCGTGTCAGTCGGCGAGGCGAGGCGGCTATCTGATGAGTTGCTTCTGAGACGGTTGGCTTATCCGAAACTCGGGATGCAGGACGGTCTGTAGAAACCGCCTCTAAGAAACGGCTATCGATATCGCGCAAGAAACGGCTGGGCACACACATTGTCGTTTGCCCGTTCTTATACCGGCTTCGGGCATACGACACAAGGCAATTCCGCTCGGCACGCGTCAACGCCACGTAGAAAAGGCGGCGTTCTTCTTCCACAGCCCGCGGGTTCTCTTTCGACATGGCCGATGGGAACAAGTCCTCTTCCATCCCGACAATGAAGACATTCGGAAATTCCAGTCCTTTCGCCGCATGGACCGTCATGAGGGTTACTTTGTCGCGTCGTTCGTCCGTCTCGTCGTCTTGGTCGGTCAGGAGCGAGACTTCCGCCAGGAAATCAGCCAACGAAACATGCGTATTGCCCTCCTCTTTCCGTATTTCGCAGAATTCAACAATTCCTTTTAATAGTTCCTGCAGGTTTTCCAGTTTCGAGATGCCTTCCGTCGAGCGGTCTTGCGACAGCATATTGACCAGTCCGCTTTCGCGTGCGATGAACAGGGCCAGTTCGTCGGCAGGCAAAGTTGCCAGCTTTTCGATGAACGCCGCCAGCATCTCCCGGAAAGCCGCCAGTTTTCCGGCGGTCCCTTTGTTGATATTGACGCCATATTCCAAAGGAGCTTGGAGTACTTGCCAGAGACTTATATTATAGGTAGAGGCCGCGGTCGCCAACTTCTGGACCGTCGTATCGCCAATGCCCCGCGCAGGATAATTGATGACGCGCTTGAATGCCTCTTCGTCGTGCGGATTCACCACGAGGCGGAAATAGGAAATCACATCCTTCACCTCTTTCCGCTGGTAGAACGACAATCCGCCATAGATACGATAGGGGATGTTCCGCTTGCGCAGCGCTTCTTCCAACAGGCGGGATTGCGCGTTGGTCCGGTAAAGGATGGCATAATCCTGGTATTTGTCCCGCTCGGCGAACTTCATCTCTTGGATGCGGGCAGCCACGGTGTATGCCTCTTCGTAATCTGAGTAGGTGGCTAAGAGGCGAATCTTGTTTCCCTCTTCCTTCTCCGAATAGACATGCTTCGGGATTTGCTCGCGGTTCTTGTCGATAAGGCTGTTGGCTGCATTGACGATGTTCTGCGTCGAACGGTAATTCCTTTCCAACTTAAAGAGTTTGCAACCCGGATAGGCGTTCCGGAATTGCAGGATATTGTCGATATTCGCCCCGCGGAAAGAGTAAATGCTCTGCGCGTCATCGCCTACGACACAAAGGTGCGGCTGCTTTTCGCACAAGCGTTTCACGATGAGGTGCTGGGCGAAGTTCGTATCCTGGTACTCGTCGACCAACACATAGCGGAAGGCATCTTGGTAGCGTGCCAATATCTCCGGATGGTCGCGAAAGAGGATATTCGTCTGGAGCAACAAATCGTCGAAATCCATGGCGCCGGCTTGGAGGCAACGGTTCTGGTACCGTTTGTAAATCTCCCGCAGTTCTGGCACCTTGCAACGGATATCGCTCTCGATAAGTTCTTTGTTCTGCTCGTAAGCCCGCCAGGTAATCAGCGCGTTTTTCGCATTCGAGATGCGGCTTTGCACCATGCCGGGGCGATAGGTCTTGTCGTCGAGCTGCATTTCTTTGATAATCGTGCGGATGAGGTTCTTCGAGTCGGCCGCATCGTATATCGTGAAGTTGGACGGAAACCCGATGGCCGCTGCTTCCCGGCGTAAAATGCGCGAGAAGATGGAATGGAACGTCCCCATCCACAACCATCGGGCCGTGCTTTCGCCCACTATGGCGGCGATGCGTTCTTTCATCTCGCGGGCAGCCTTGTTGGTAAACGTCAAGGCCAGGATAGACGACGGACGCAATCCCTGCTTCAACAACCAGGCGATTTTGTATGTCAGCACCCGTGTCTTGCCTGAACCTGCGCCGGCTACGACCAGCTGGGGTCCTTCGCAATATACCACCGCCTCGCGTTGGCTTTCGTTCAATTCAGCTAAATATTCTTCCACAATTTATCTTATCCTTATCTTTTCGGGGTGCAAATGTACGAAAAAAGATGTTTCTGATGTGTATTATGGCACACAGATGACACGGATTCGACAGATTTACACAGATATTTTATGGGTTAAGCCGTCACTCCTAATTAAAAGGAATCTGTGGTCATCTGTTGAATCCGTGTCATCTGTGTGCCATTCTATATCTAAATTCCCCCTTGCTGGATGATGTCTACCAGGATAGGCTTGGCGCCGCTCACAAAGCATTCGACGGCAATCACCATCAGGATAAGTCCCATGAGGCGCATCATGACGTTATTCCCCGTCTCGCCCATGAAACGCACCAACCGGGTAGAGGCTTTCAATATGAAAAAGGTAAGAACAAACACGAGGGCGATGACGGCCAAAAGCACCGCTTTGTTGATCCATTCGCCCGCATCTTCCATCAGCACAATGCCGTTGGCAATCGCGCCCGGACCGCATAGCATCGGAATGGCCAGCGGGGTGACGGATATATCGTCCGCCGTCTGCTGCATCGTCTTTTCGTCGAACTTCACATGCGTGTAGTGCGCCTGGAGCATGTCGTATCCAATCTTCATGATCACAATACCGCCCGCAATGCGGAAGCCGTTCGTCGATAGCCCGAATACCTGGAACAGGAAGGGACCGAATATCGTAAACGAAATCATGATAAAGAAAGCCACCGCCGTCGCTTTCCGCGCGATTTTCTCCCGTTCTTTCTGCGACATGCCGGTCGTCATCGAGAGGAAAACGGGCATGGTCCCCAGCGGGTTGATCAGGGTAAAGAAGGAAGTAAAGCACAACAAGGCAAAAGGAAATACGGACTCGTTCATATCGTTCTTGTTTTTAGTTATCGTTTATGCCATATTCTGAGGGGTGCCTAAGCCATATCGATGTTTTCCTTTCATGCGTTCGCTCATTTCGTGGGCAAAGGCAATTTTGCTTAGGTTGGAAATGGGGTAATGCACCTCTTCCCAATCGCATACCGCATTGGCGAGGCGTGTATATTCAGCCTTGTCTTCTTCAGGAAGCAATTCCATATCGCCCAGCTTTGTCCCTTTTTCCGTAATCTGGTTAATCATTTTCATGTACTCGCGGTATTCTTTGTCTGTTTTGATAACCATATATGTGTTCTCCGAATATGTTTTAGACGTTGCAAAGATAAGTACTATTTCCCAAAAAGGGAAGCAAAGAGCCATTTATTAAAGAATTAGCTTTCCAAAAACGTGCAAAATGGTAGCGGGTCGACCCGCAAGGGGTTTGCAAGGCTTTCAAAATGGAATTTGGTCCACCAAATGGGGTTTGCACGACTTGCGAAATGGAATCTGGTCCACCAAAAAGTATTTTGCACGGCTTGTAAAATGGAATCTGGTCCACCAAATGGGCTTTGCACGGCTTGTAAAATGGAATTTGGTGCACCAAAAAGTACTTTGCAAGGCTTGCAAACTGGTTTTTGGTCTGCCGAAAGGTATTTTGCACGGTTTGCATGCTATTTTCTGGCAACCTGCAAGTATTTTACAAGCCTTGTAAACCCCTTGCGGGTCGACCTGCCACCATTTCGCACGCCTTGCAACCCCTTTTCTTTAAGGCTGCAAATAGTTTGCAACGCGTGAAAAGCCCCAAATCCTGGAGGAAATGGGGTTTTTCAATAAAACGCGGTATTGTATTATTCTATTTTCCCCTCGAAAACTATATCATATGTATTTGTATCAATACTGTATGCATATTTATGAATGGTCGTATAATTTGATATTCCAGATATTTCATCATAGTCTCTCTTGTTTTCACTATATACGAATTTGATGGCATTTCCTTTTAAATAAGTAGTATCCACATCATAAAAAATATCCGGTTCATTTGCATAGTCACCTCGAAATATTAATCCAGAATCTCGATTGAATTCATGAACTATCTCCCAGGTCTTTAGATTAACTATTGGATAAGACTTTGAAGGTGAATTATCTTCATTCCAAACAGGAGCTACGATTTCATCATCAATAAAAATAATGCCATTTCTGAAAGTAGAAGATTCTTTTATGGACAAGTAAGTTCCATCACCATGTCCAAAATCATCAATTGTTCCATAAACACTATACAAAAACATAAATTTATCATTCAGAAAAAGCATCGAGCTACTATGGAAGTAAGAGTACTTTCAAGAATTGGTGGGAAGCATTTCATAAGAATAGATTTCATTCCCCTGTTTATCTAATTTCGAAAGAAAATGAGGATGGGCATAAAAAAAGAGGCTCACTCTCCCGAGGAGGCCTCTCATTAGCAGACTTAATCAAAAAAACACTTTAACTTACTACTCTTTTCCCTTAGAGTAAGATTTAACCTATAAAAACGGATAAATGTAGAAACACTTATTATGTATGTCGCTTATCTTATATACGAATATCGTGCCAAACTGTGCCAAACGCGGGCGATGCCTGCAAAAAGTGGGAAAAATACCTATAATTGGCCGGATTTATAACTATAAAAGGACGAAATGATAACTATGGATGGGGAAAAGGATGCCTATGAAGTGTGGAAGTGTGGAATATGGATGGGGAAGGTGTGGAATATTTCCCCAATCTGGATTCCTCACTTTACTTTCTCTTGTGCTTGGCGGACGATGTCGGTCAGGGCGTCGATGACTTCGCGGAGGAGCGTTTCCCAACCCGTATCGGTCAGTTCGGCGTCGTTCTTTTCCAAGATGCGGAGTTTTTGTACTTGGTGGTTGGCGCCCAGCATCGTGAGTAGCGGGATCAACTTATGCGAGAGGCGGGAGACTTCCGTGCGGTCTTGGGCGTCGGACGCTTGGTGCAAGAGGTCGATGCTATGCGTCGTTTCGTCGATAAACATGCGGAGAATCGAGGCAGAGGCTTCGGCATCGTCGCCCGCAAAGGCGGTCAGGCCGGCAAAGTCGAGTTGGGCCACGGGTTCGAGGTGTGTCGTCAGGAGGCGATTCAAGAGTTCAATCAGTTGGGCGGCCGTGAAGGGTTTGTTCAAGAACCCGGTGAAGCCGCTCTCGATGTAGTGCGTATGTTCGTTGGCCACGCTGGCCGAAAGCGCGACGACCGGAAGGGTGTCGGTACCGGGAATGCCTGATTCGCGGATTTGCTTTAAGAGGTGATAGCCATCCATGCCCGGCATTTGGATATCGGTGATGATGACATCGAAGCGGGTATTCCGAAGCACATCCACGACGGCGTGCGGATTGGAAACGCATACCACTTCGACGTGGCTCCGCTTGAGCAGCTCTTCGGTGAGCGCCAGCTGGATGGCATCATCGTCTACCAAGAGGCAATAGACCGTCCGGTCGTCTGAAAGCGAGAGGGGAGGCTCTTCGGAAGGCGTAGGTGCATTTATCTCTTTATCAGATAAAGGCAATGGAAGCGTGAGGATAAAATCGCTCCCGGTGCCGACGACGCTATGTACCGCCAACGTCCCATGCAGGAGCGTGACCAACCGGCGCGTAATGGAAAGCCCCAATCCGAACCCTTCGACCTGCGAAGTCCCTTCCAGCCGGGTAAAATCCCCAAAGATACGTTCTTGTTCTGCTTCGGGAATGCCCGGTCCGGCGTCTGAGACGGTCACATCCAGTTCATACATGCGTTCGTTTTTTTGCTCGATAGCGGCACGGAGGCGTATTTCCCCTTCTGGCGTGAACTTGATGGCATTCGACAGGAGATTGCTTACGACTTGCCGGAGGCGAATCGTATCACCCCAATAGGTTTGCTCCATGTGCTCGGGTTTGGCATCCAAGGTAAATTCCAGTCCTTTCGCTTCGGCCAAGGGTTTGAAGCTGACGTAAATCTCTTTCAATAGAGCTGAGACGGAGAAGGGAACCGGATGTATTTCCATTTTACCCGATTCCAGCCGGTGGTAATCCAGCAGGTCGTTGACCAATGAGAGGATATGTTGCGCCGAACTGCTCATATTATCCAAATAATACCGTTGTCGTTCGTCGGGATGGCGGCGGAGGAGCAATTCGATATAGCCGATGATAGATGATAAAGGCGCACGGATATCGTGGCTGATGGTCAGGATCAAATGCTCGCGGCTCTTTAATAAATCCTCGGCAAATTGTTTGGACTTCTCCAATTGCCGGCGATAATAATAACTTCGGGAAATATCCCGGATAATGATAATTAAGAAAATGGCAGCCACGATGACGGCAATCAAACCGACACTGGCGATGAGGCGGGTCGTCTCGCGGAGCAAGGCTTGCTTATGTTGCGCCCTTTCCAATGTCTGCTCGACCTCTTCCTCTTCGATGTCGCGGAGCATTTGGTTGATTTTATTCGACACGATGGAGTTGTTGTAACGCAAGTTGGCGGCGCGTTGCCAAAGGACGTCGGCCAGTTGCTTGCTTTGGTCGGCCACGGTATCTTGCAGGTTGCGCAAGACTTGCACGATGGTGTCCGATGGATTGTAAGCGACGCGTATCGTATCGGTGACTAGTTGGCGTGTGGTCTTGAGCACGAAACTCGTGTCTTCTTCGTGTTTCGACGAGAAGGCTTCGGCCAACCGGCGGAAGAATCCCTTTTTCTTCTTGGGGATGATGACGGTATCCTGTTTGACTTCTACGATTTCGCGGACAGTGGGTTGGGCAATGGTGTCCCGTACTTGTTGGACGATTGAATCCTGGACGGCGATGACCCGTTCGATGTTCTCGCGATAGAGGCGGCCGGCGTTCCATTCCGTCAATGTTTCCAAGAGGCTCAACGTGTTCCATCGCTTTTGGCGTAGAAGGTCTTGGATTGTATCTACTTTGAGCTGTTGTACGGAATCGGATAACAATACGCGGAGCGAGTCGAGATTGGCTTGTGCCTTGCGCATCGTTCGGTTGAAGTTCCGCAGGTCGTTTTCCGGCCGTCCGACCAGTTGCCCCAAGGCTTCGCTTTCGTAGAGGAGCGAAAGGGTGTTGGTGACCAAGTACGCCTTTTGCCGGACCGTCGTGTCGGGCGCTTCTTCTACGGCTAATTGTTGGATGACATTATATATATAGGATACGGAACAGACGGCTATCAAGAGCAATAGCAAATAGCCCCATACGACTTTCCGCGTAATATGGCTCTTTTTCTCGTCCATTCCGTATCATCCTTATTTAATATTGCTCGTTTTCGTTCGGGAAGTCTCCGCGCTTTACGTCTTCCGAATAAGCGCTGACGGCTTGCATGATGTTTTCAGCCAAGTTGGCATATCGGCGCAGGAACTTCGGTTTGAAACCTTGGTTCATACCCAGCATGTCTTGTCCTACGAGGACTTGCCCGTCGGTAGCATGGCCAGCTCCGATACCAATCGTCGGGATTTGGAGTTCTTCGGTAACTTGCTTAGCCAAAGCCGCCGGGATCTTTTCGAGCACCAGTGCAAAGCATCCTGCTTCTTGGAGGGCGCGTGCATCGTCCAGCAACTTTTGGGCTTCCGCTTCTTCTTTAGCCCGTACCGCATACGTCCCGAACTTATGGATGCTTTGGGGCGTTAATCCCAAATGGCCCATTACCGGAATACCGGCTTCGATGATGCGCCGTACGGTCGGGACTATCTCTATGCCACCTTCCAATTTCAAGGCATCGCATCCGCTCTTTTGTACCATACGGACTGCATTCCGTACGCCTTCGGTTGCCTCTACTTGGTAAGAACCGAAAGGCATGTCGCATACGACTAACGCCCGGCGTACACCTCGTACGACAGAAGAGGCATGGTAAATCATCTCGTCTACAGTAATAGGCAACGTTGTATCATAACCCGCCATCACGTTCGAGGCGGAATCGCCTACCAAGATTACATCCACGCCTCCTTGGTCTATCAGGGTCGCCATCGTAAAGTCATACGCCGTCAGCATCGAAATCTTTTCGCCCTTTAACTTCATTTCTTGTAATTTCGATGCCGTTACCTTCTTTATTTCATCATCTCTTTTTGCTACAGACATAGTGTTATTTCTTTTTTAGTACGCTGCAAAAGTACGAATTTTATTTCACTTTGATATGGTCGAATCCTTCGCCATAGACGCCTTTCACGTTGCTTTGCGTGACAAATGCGTTGGGGTCAATGTCTTTGATAAGGCGGAAGATGTAGTTCGATTCGCGTTTCTTGGCCAAGACGAAGAGCATCTTGACATCGTTTCCCGTATAAAAGCCGGTGCCGTTGAGGATCGTCACGCCTCGGTGCATGTCTTTGGTGATATGCTGGGCAATCTCTTCATGATGTTTCGAGATAATAAAGAATTGGACCGATTGGTGATTCCCGTTGACGATCTGGTCGAGCACAAAGCTACTTACGTAAAGCGTCACATAGCCGTAAATCACCTTCTCCCAATCTTGAAGCACAAAGTAGCTGGAGGTGATGATCACCATATCGCACATCCGGACCACGGTCCCCAGCGATACGTCGCGGTACTTGTTGATAATCGCCGCGATGATATCCGTTCCGCCCGTACTTCCATTGTAGGAAAGCGCCAAACCGATCGCACTTCCGCAGAAGGTCGCACCCAATAAGCAGGCCATGAAGGGCTGGTCTTGCAAAAGCGGCTCTTCGGGGGCGAACTTTTGGATGATGGCCAGGAATGCCGTCAGCGTAAAGACCGCAAAGATGGTCTTGATGGTAAACTTAAAGCCTAAGATCTTCAGTGCCAAAAGGAGCAAGATGGCGTTGATGGCGAAGTACGTGTACTGTACAGGCAACTTCGTGCCGAAGTAAACAATAGACGCGATACCTGGGACGCCGCCTGTCGTAATGTCGTTGGGCAGGAGGAAGAGCGTCCATCCGATTCCATAGATAACCATGGACAAGGCAATCATGAAGTAGTCTTTCAACTCTCGCATAATGAATTGCCGGTTGGTGATTCTTGATAGCTTTACATTCATTTCTTTCTAACTTAAACGATGCACAAATATAATATCTTTTTTGTTATAAATACGATTTCACTTGATAGACAAATTCCATCCATACCCAATAGCGTATGGCTTTGCCGGCAAACATCGAAAGGGCCACAATCCATACGTTGGCCCGAAGGAAACCCAAGGCTACGGCAATAAAATCGCCTATGCCCGGGAGGAAGACAAAGAACCCCATCCACGAACCTTTGTTCTTTATCCAATCTTGCACTTTGTACACCTTCGCCGCATCGAGCTTCAGGTATTTCTCAATCCATTCGACCTTGCCCAACATCCCCAGCCAATAGCAACTCATGCCGCCCAGGAAGTTACCCATTGTGGCGGCTATCATGCAAGGCCAATAGTTCGCCCCGGCCAAGAGTACGCCCGTCAACACCACTTCGCTACTGAATGGCAATACGGTAGCAGCCAGGAAAGCCGCAATGAAGACGCCGATGTATCCATATTCTATGAGAAATTCCATATCCGAAAAAGAAATAAAGAGATAAATAATAGGTTTGTAAAATGAAATAACCAGTACGTCCAACGATTGCGCACCACAGTAAAGAAATGCGCGATCAGGATGGCCGCCGGGAAGCAAGCTATCTGCAAAAACTCCTCAGACGATTGCTCGTAGAGGAAATAAAGGGCGAACGACGAGAGGGCAAGCAGGATGAGGAATGCCAAGAACTCGCGCGTTCGGAGGTTGTCTTCATACTCGTGCGTCAGGATATGGACGGAAGACAAAAGGGTCAGCCCGATCAGGTAACCGATAGACACCCAATCCCACATCGTATTTCCCGTAATCCGAAGCGGATGGAAGGTAAAGAGCGACTCGAAAGGAGGCAAGAACAACCCCATGTCTTGCTGCCCAAACGCATACACGAGGACAATCCAATAAATCACCACAGGTGCCAGCAAGGTGGCAAG
The DNA here is from genome assembly GCA_944325335.1 of uncultured Parabacteroides sp. Taxonomy (GTDB): domain Bacteria; phylum Bacteroidota; class Bacteroidia; order Bacteroidales; family Tannerellaceae; genus Parabacteroides. The sequence continues at coordinate 64,338 of CALUZR010000008.1, forward strand.
GAAGGTGCGGAAACTCAACACCCGGAAAAGGTACATCCCATACCAAAGAAGCGGAATAAGCCAAAGGATATGGATCCACACCAAGCTGCCCAGCGAGACGAGCAACGCCGCATTGAAAATGTTCCGCCGGTTTTGCGTGTCGTGATACGCCGTGAAAAGCTCGTAAATAGCTAATATTGTAAAGAATACGCCAAACGATGTCGCCTTGAGCGGAAGGAAGTCTTCGTTCGTACTGACCAGCAATACGTAAATCAAAATAGGCAGATAAGTCTTCTCGCGAATCAACATCAGCACGTAATTCGCCCGATGCACGAGGAAAGCGCCGCCTGCCATCAACACAAAACCCACCGCATACGCCTGCGTCGCGCTCGAAAGCTGCCCGCACAAGAACCGCCAAATCGGAGGTTCACCGGCCTCTTCCTGAATCGGATAGCCCATCGAGCGGACAAAACACATCGCCCAACACGCCAAGCACCCCGCAAGGACATACATAAGTGTCCCTGCCGACATCAGTCCGTTTCGCTGGTTGGAATATAGCATACGCCGTTTTTACCTGTTTTTAAAAAGACGCGCAAAGGTACGTAATTTTTAGATTCCAAAACCTTTTGCCGGAAGAAAAACATATCTCCCCCATGAAAACTTCCCGGCATGCCTATGGAAACTTCTGTAGATAACTATCTTTTCTCCAAATATCGTCGATATTTGTACAAGTATCGACGATATTTGTGTATCTTTAGCCTAAAGATAAAGAAATATCGACGATGCGTGCAGAAAAGACAACCATCTCGGGAAGTTTTGAGAGGCATGTCGGGAATTTTTGAGAGAGGATAAGAAAAAAACAAATTTACATTTTAAAAGATAATTCTGAACTTTGTTCTTGTATTGGATAACTAATAGAGGGGCGTTCCGGTGAAAATCGGCAATATCCCACGCCTCTTTTACATTATTAATTAACTCCGCGGATAGGGGAACATCGCGGAATAGGAGATAATAACGTGAAGAAACATTACTTTTTGGCGCTTATGGCCAGCATCGTATGTGGAATGAGTGCGCAAGCACAAGTGTCGGTTCAACCTGTAAAACCGCAAAAGAATAGGTTGCAAGTCGAGAAAGCTGGAATCCCAACGCTTGTGCAAGAACCCGGTAGCCTGTTGCGAAGTGGCTTGACGTATCAATTGGACAGCGTAGTTCGCACGAATAATCGCAATGCAATTGATTGTATATTCTTGTATGAGCACACAGACGAGGGATTCGTATCGTTACTCACAGGGTATATGTGGGATGCAACCACGTCGGATTGGGCAGATGAGAAGTTTTATTCTTACGCCTATACGTATGATGAGAGAGGCAATCGAATCCGTACGGAATGCGAGGCGATAAACGATGGCCAGGTATCTACGGAAATAACTACCAATAGCTACGATGATCAGAATCGTTTGGTTAGTACTTATTTTGTATCAGACGAAAAGCATATTTGGGAATCTTACACCTATCGGGAAGACGGTACTTGTAATTATATTCGTATCGATTCTACGTTTAATGAAGGCGTTTATGTCGACCCTGCTATCTTAAGTAGGGAAGAACATACATTGGATGAGGCTGGAAATATAACCAAGATTGCTTACTTGACGTTCGAGGGCATTTGGAACGAAGAAACGGAATGGTATCAATACGCCGAGGACAACTTTACGTATGACTCCCTGAATCGGATTCAATCTTCCAACTATATTTGGATGGGCGACAGTACCGATATTTATACATGCGACATCACCTATACTTATGCAGACGACTCCGATGATAACTATACGGAGGAATGGATAATGAAAGAAGGAGATGAAACTTTCTATTATGCGGAGAAGCATGAACTGACAGGTGAAAATCCTATGGTGTTAACCCAATATATTAAATACGCCAAAGAGGATGAATGGGCGATGGATTACAGCGATGCGTATTATTATTCCCAATCTTCCAGCGTAGCCAACGAGACTATTCAGCAGCATGTAACTCCGGTTTGCAAAGTATGGTCGGCAAACGGTGCGTTGACGATCGCCGTTTCGGAAGCTACTCCGGTGCAGGTTTATACGATGAGTGGCGTATGTTGCTATGACGCGACAGTCCATGGACAAGCTACCATCGCTAATCTTCCTGCCGGCATCTACATCGTGAAGTGCCAGCAAGAAACCTATAAAGTCAAAGTAAAGTAAAATAAGAAAGGACTGAATAAAGAGACGCGGAAGCCGGAGATGTAAATGCAATCTTCATGTTTCCGTGTCTTCCTTAGGAGAAAATAAATTTGCATATATCGAGGTGTTTCGGTAAAAACGATAGTTCCCTACGCCTCTTTTACATTATTATTTATTAACTCCGCAGGAGAGGGAGCACTGTGGAATAGGAAATATAATACATGAAAAAACATTACTTTTGGGCAGTTATGGCCAGCGTAGTATGTGGAATGAGCGTACAAGCGCAAGAATCAGTTCAGCTCGTACAACCGCAGAAAGATAGGTTGCAAATCGAACGTTCGGAGATTCCACCCTTTGTGCAAAAACCGGGTAGCCTACTGAGAAGTAGTACGACGGATCAAGTCGACAGCATAATCCGGACAGATAGAAACGACGTAAAGAAGTACAAGTATCTGCTTGAGTACACAGAAGATGGACAAACTGCGGGTATTTCAGGTTACAAGTGGGATGCTGCCACCTCAAGTTGGGAAAATGAGAAGTTTTACTCTTATGCCTATACGTATGATGAGAATGGAAATCAAATCCGTGTTGTGCATGAGACAGTAGACGACGGTCAGGTATCGACGGAAACGACTACCAATAGTTATGACGATCAAGGTCGCTTGATTTCTGCTTATTTTGTATCGGATAGCAAGCATTCGTTGGAGACTTACACTTATGGGGATGGGAATGAATGCTATTATGAAAAGCGTGATTCTACCTTTGTGGATGGTCAGTATGAAGGATGGAGTATTGGTAAGCGAGTGCACACCTTGGATGATGCGGGAAATATCACTAAGATTATTTACTTGACCTTCGACGAATGGAAGGACGATGATACGGAGTGGTATCAATATGCCGGGAAAGACATTACGTATGATTCTTCTGGCCGTACGCTTACAAGTCATTATTTTTGGATGAACGATGAACATGTCGTCACTTATACAGAGGATATTACTTATACCTATCTAGAAGAATCGTATACCTATACGTATGAAGAGGTGATAACAGATGAAGATGAAGGCGAAACATCTTATTATGCGGAGAAGTATGAAGTAATAGTTGGAAATCCGGTAGTAGAAATCGTTTCATATAAAGATGCGGAAGATGATGCGTGGACCGTGGACTTCAAAGAATTCTATTATTATGCTCAGTCTTCCAGCGTAGCCAACGAGACTATTCAGCAGCATGTAACTCCGGTGTGCAAAGTATGGTCGGCAAACGGTGCGTTGACGATCGCCGTTTCGGAAGCTACTCCGGTGCAGGTTTATACGATGAGTGGTGCATGTTGCTATGACGCTACAGTCCATGGACAAGCTACCATCGCTAATCTTCCTGCCGGCATCTACATCGTGAAATGCCAGCAAGAAACCTTTAAGTTAAAAGTGCGGTAAAGCGAATAGGAGATATAATAATATGAAAAAGCATTACATTTTGGCTCTCATGGCCAGCGTAGTATGTGGGATGAGCGTACAGGCGCAAGAATCAGTTCAACCCGTACAATCGCAAAAAGGCAGGTCGCAAATCGAACGTTCGGAGATTCCACCCCTTGTGCAAAAAACGGGTAGCCTCCTGAGAAGTGGCGCGACGAATCTAGCCGACAGCCTAATCCGGGCAGATGGAAACGGCGTAAATATGTACAAGTTTGTGTTTGAGTACACGGAAAATGGACAAGAATCGTGTGTTTCAGGTTACGAGTGGGATGCTGCCACCTCGAGTTGGGCAAGTGAAAAGTTTAACTCTTACACCTATACGTATGATGAGAATGGGAATCAAATCCGTATAGTGTATGAGGAAATAGAAGACGGTCAGGTATCGACGGAAACGACTACCAATAGTTATGACGATCAAGGCCGCTTGACTTCTACTTATTTTGTGTCGGATCGCAAGCATACGTTGGAGACTTACGCTTATGGGGATGACGGGAATGAATGTTATTATGAAGAGCGTGATTCTACCTTTGTGGATGGTCAGTTTAAAAAATGGAGTATTGGTCAGGAAGTGCACACCTTGGATGATGCGGGAAATGCCACTAAAATCATTTACTTGACCTTCGACGAATGGAAGGACAAAGAAACGGATTGGTATCAATATGCCGGGGAAGAGATTACGTATGATTCTTTAGGCCGTATGCTTACAAGTCATTATTATAGGATGAACGATGAACATGTCGTCACTTATACGGAGGATATTACTTGTACCTATGTAGAAGAACCGTCTGTCTATACGTATGAACAGGTGAAAACAGACGAAGGCGACATTTCTTATTATGCGATAAAGTATGAGATAACAGACGGGAATCCTCAGATAGAGATCATGTCATGTAAGTATGCAGAGGGCGATGCCTGGACTGTAGTATGCCGTGATGCGTATTACTATCCCCAAGGTAGCAGCGTAGCCAACGAGACTATCCAGGAGAATGTGGCCCCAATTTGCAAGCTCCAATCGTCAAACGGCACTTTAATAATTACTACTTCGGAAGCCGTGCCTGTGCAGGTTTATACGATGAATGGCGCATGTTGTTATGATGCGACAGTCCATGGGCAAGCTACAATCGCTAATCTTCCTGCCGGCATCTACATCGTGAAGTGTTCGCAAGAGACGTATAAAATTAAAGTAAAATAAGCCGAAAGCGCATAAAAAGACGCGGAGGACAGAGCTGCAGGGTGCAGTCTCCAGTCCTCCGCGTCGTTGTGTTTATACCTATTTATAGGTCGAATCCGATATCAGTACGGAAGTACTTCTTGTCGAATTGGATGGCGCGGGCTCCGGCGTAGGATTTGGCCAGGGCTTCGTCTTGCGTAGCGCCATACGAGCTGACGGCGATGACGCGGCCTCCGTTCGTCAGGATTTGTCCGTCCGCCTCCTTGGTCCCGGCGTGGAAGAGGATGTTCTCGGGCGATACGTTGTCCAGTCCCGTGATGACTTTCCCCTTCTCATACGCTTCCGGGTAGCCGCCGCTCACGAGCATCACCGTCGTCGCATAGCGCGGATCCTGGATGAGAATGCGCTCCTTCAGGTCGCCCTTCGCGATGCCTTCCAGCAGTTCCACGAGGTCGCTCTGGATACGGAGCATCACGACTTCCGTCTCCGGGTCGCCCATGCGGCAGTTATATTCAATCACCATCGGTTCGCCTTTCACGTTGATCAAGCCGAAGAAGATAAAGCCTTTATAGTCTAATTCTTCCGCGCGAAGGCCGTCTACCGTCGGGCGGATGATGCGCTTTTCTACCTTTTCCAGGAAGTCGTGGTCGGCAAACGAGACGGGCGATACGGCTCCCATGCCGCCGGTGTTCAGCCCGGTATTGCCTTCGCCGATGCGCTTATAGTCCTTCGCTACGGGCAAGATCTTGTAGTCTGTGCCGTCTGTTACCACAAAAACGGAGCATTCGATGCCGTCGAGGAACTCCTCGATGACCACCGTCCGGCTCGCGTCGCCGAACATGCCGCCCAGCATATCGCTCAGTTCCTTCTTCGCCTCTTCCAGCGAGTCGACGATCAGCACGCCTTTCCCGGCCGCCAAGCCGTCCGCTTTCAGCACGTATGGAGCCGCAAGCGATTCCAAAAAGGCATATCCCTCTTCCAGATTCTCGGCCGTGATGCTCTTATAGCGCGCCGTCGGGATGCCGTGCCGCTGCATGAATGCTTTGGCAAAGTCCTTGCTTCCTTCCAGTTGCGCGCCGGCTTTCGACGGACCGATTACCGGTATCCCGGCCAGCGCCTCGTCGTTCTTAAAGAAATCATACACGCCTTTTACCAGCGGGTCTTCCGGACCTACGACGACCATATTCACGTCGTTTGCCAGCACGAACGACTTGATGGCTTCGAAATCGTCGGCCTTGATGTTCACATTCGTGCCCGTTTGTGCCGTCCCGGCGTTGCCCGGTGCGATAAACAAATGGTCCACTTTCGGACTCTGCGCAATCTTCCAGGCAATCGCATGTTCGCGGCCGCCTGAGCCTAATAACAGTATATTCATATCTTTTTCAGTTAAAAAATTATTCATAATTCATTGTAAAGGACGATAAAGACCGTCCTGTTCTCTTTACGTCATCCCTACCAAAGTTCCGAGTCATCCCGACCGAAGTGGAGGGATCCCACACACCTCATCGAGATCCCTCGGCAGGCTCGGGATGACGCATGGGGATGCCTTTCCAAAAACCTGCCCAGGTTTTAGTGTAAACCTGCCCAGGTTTTTTCCGGAAAGTGCGCATGCCCTTTTTTAAGCACCGCCGTCTTTTTGCGAAAGACAGCGGTGCCCCTCAAAAAAGACAGTTGTCTTTCCCAAAAAAGACAGTTGTGTTTTACCCAAAAGACAGTTGTGTTTTACCCAAAAGACAACTGTCTTTTTTCGCAAACACAGTTGTCTTTTTGAAATGGCACTACGGTCTTCTGTTTTTTAGATAATCGTCGAAGTAACGGGTGATCTTCTCGTGCAGGTGCGGACGGTCCCGTCCAATCACGTTATGCTCGTGGCGCGGATAGACGAAATAGTCCGGATAGGTGTTCGCATCCACGCAGGCTTTGAGGAATCCGAGGCTGTGTTGCCAAACCACGACGGGGTCGATGTCGCCATGGATCAGTAGTAAATGTCCCTTCAGATGCTTGGCTTTCAGCTTGAGGTTCGAACCTTTGTAACCGTCAGGGTTCTCTTGCGGGCGGTCCATATAGCGCTCTCCGTACATAATCTCGTACTCTTCCCAATCGATTACCGGTCCTCCGGCCACGCCCACCTTGAAGATATCCGGGTAGGAACACATCAGGTTCGTGGTCATGAAACCACCGAAGCTCCAGCCATGCACGCCGATGCGGTCGGGGTCCACGTAGGGTTTCGTCTTGAGGAACTCGACGCCTTTCACTTGGTCTGCCATCTCGTTTACGCCCAATTGCCGGTGGATGACGCTCTCAAAGGCATGGCCCCGGTTGGCCGACCCGCGCCCGTCTACCGTGAAGATGACGTATCCGCGCCGCGCCATATAGATGTCCCAACCGCTGACGCCGCCCATCCACGAGCCCGTCACCAGTTGTGCATGCGGGCCGCCATAGACGTAAACCACCGTGGGGTAGCGCTTCGTGCTATCCATATTCAGCGGCTTAACCAGGAAATAGTTCAGCATCGTCTTGCCATCTGCCGCCGTGATATGTCCGCGTTCCACTTCGGGCATGTCGTAATCCTTGTAAGGATTCTCGGCCACGAGGAGTGTCTCAATCTCTTTATTCTTTTTCGTATCGGTAAGGACAATCTTGCGGGGAATGTCCCAAGAGGAGTAGGAGTCGATGATATACCGGCCAGAAGGAGAGATGGATGCACTATGTACCCCGCTGCCCAAGACCGCTTCCGAGTTCAGGCACTGGGCGGAACCCTTCTTCAAGTTCAGCTTCCAGTTCGTGATGCAGAGTGGCGTCCCGTAGCTGCAGGAACTGAGCGGATGGGGCTTCGTGCCGGTAAAGAAGAGGTTTTCCCCCTTCGCGTCGAAGCCTTCTACGGAGAGGACGACCCACTCGCCGGCGGTCAGTTGCTTCAAGAGCTTGCCGTCTGTATTATATAAGTAGAGGTGGTTGAAGCCGTCCCGTTCGCTCTGCCAGATGAATTGGTCGGGATGTCCTGGGACGAAGAGGACCGGATGCTGCGGCTCTACGTAGCGTTCGTCTTTTTCGGTAAAGAGGACTTTCTCGCGCTTTCCCGTCGTGGCGGAGTAGGAGACGAGGTTCATTTCGTTCTGCTCGCGGTTCACTTCGGCGATGTAGATGTGCTGTTCGTCGGGGCTCCAGGCGATGTTTGTCAGGAACTTCTCCTTGGGTGTGCCCGTTTTGAGCCAGGTGGTTTTACCCGAAGAGAGGTTGTATACGCCGACCGTGACGTGGTGGCTCTTCATGCCTGCCATCGGGTACTTGTGCGGTTCGGCCGTCGCGACGCGCTTATCGATGTTGACAAACGGATAGTCCGTCACCATGCTCTCGTCCATTCGGTAGAAGGCGAGTGCGTTCCCCTCAGGAGACCAGAACGTCCCCTTGGTGATGCCGAACTCGTTTTGGTGTACCGATGTTCCGCAAACGATGCCGGGCGTGGTCTCGCTGGTGACGTCGCTTACCTTTCCTTCCGGCGAGATGACTTTCAGGTTCTGCCCTTCGGTAAAAGCGGTGTAGCCGTTCTTTGTGCAGAAATCCTGGTTCGCCCCTTTCTTGGGCAAGGCATAATCGTCCACCACCTCGTCTGTCTCTATATTATAATGTATACGGTGGTTCCGGCTGATGAAGGCCACGACCGGCTCGCCTTTATAGGGAACGGTGAAACGGGGAAGGCGGGAGACCGTATCCAGTCCGGCGGCCTGCAGGGCTTTGTTCAGCGCTGTACGGCTCACGCGGATTTCAGGATAATGTCCCGGCTTAGCGCCCCGGTAGGAATCTTTTCCCTCTTGGATGAGGTACATATCATCGCCCACCCAGATCGTCGAGAGGTTCTTGGGCTGGAACTTGGCGTAATTCTTGCCGCCGGGGATCAGGTCCTGCAGCGTCAACTCTTTCTCTTGTGCCATTATGCTTAACGGAAACAATAAGAATAAACTGGCTAAAACATACTTAATCTTCATAGAAACGTCCTTTCTTTTTCTTATTATCAAATGAAGAAGAGCGTCGGTCGAAACGCTTGCGGTCGTTGTTTTCCCGATAACGCATCTTGGCGGGGCCTTTCTCGTAGGAGCGTCCGCCGTCCCAATCCTCGTCGTTGCGGTGCGCGGCGGCGAAGCGTCGTTCGGGTTTGTCTACCTTCTTGACGCGTGGTCCTGCCGGGCGGCGTTCGTTTTCCTTCCGAGGTGGACGGGAATCTTCGTCCTTCTTCTTAAATTCTTCGCTCTTCTTGAACTCTTTCTTCTTGCCTTCGAACATCTCGTACTGGCGGTATTCGCATTCCAACGAGCCGTTCATCAGTTTGACGCGCTCCGACGGATGAAGGCCGATCTTGTCGAAACACTCTTCCTTGTAGCTGAGTATCCAAGCGTTGTACCCCATGAAGACGTGCTTCAGACGTTCGCCGATCATGCTATACAATCCCAACAAATCGCGACTGGAGATGCGCTCCCCGTAGGGCGGGTTGGTGACGAGGATACCCGGTTGTGGCGCTTCGGTGTATTGCTGGAACGGTTTCGTCTCCAGCTCGATGTACTTCCGGAGGCCGGCACTGCGTACGTTCTCAGTCGCAATGTCGATGGCTTGCTGCGAGATGTCCGAACCATAGCATTTGAAGGTAAATTCCCGCTCTTGGCTATCGTCGTTGTAGATGCGGTCGAACAGTTCCTCGTCGTAGTCTACCCACTTCTGGAACGCGAACTCCTTGCGGTGGATACCCGGTGCGATGTTGAGGGCAATCATGGCGGCTTCGATGAGCAACGTGCCTGAACCGCACATCGGGTCTACGAAATTAGACTCGCCTTTCCAGCCGGTCATCAGGACCATGCCGGCGGCCAATACCTCATTGAGCGGCGCTTCCGTCTGCCCCACGCGATAGCCCCGCTTGTGGAGGCTTTCGCCCGAACTGTCGATCGAGAGCGTGCAATCGTTGTGCGAGATATGTATATTAATGTATAGGTCCGGATTGTTGACCCGTACCGACGGACGCTTCTGGTACTTCTCGAAGAAGTAGTCCGCGATGGCATCCTTTGTGCGGTAGGCTACAAACTTGGAGTGGTTGAAGTCTTCGGAGTAAATGACCGAATCGATCGCGAAGGTCTTGTCGAGTGTCAGGTACTTTTCCCAATTCACTTTCTTGACCTCGGTATAGACCGTGTCGGCATCTTTCGCCTTGAAGTGATAGACTGGCATGAGGATGCGCAGGGCGGTACGGCAACAGAAGTTTGCCCGGTATAGTAACTCTTTGTCGCCCGTAAAGGAAACCATGCGGCGGCCTATCTGGATATCGTTCGCGCCCAAGGCGGTCAGTTCGCCCGCCAGGACCTCTTCCAACCCGTACAGGGTTTTAGCCACCATTTCGAATGTCTCTCCCATTGTAATGATATTGATGCTGTTTTGCTGTTATTTCGTATTGTATTTTTGTCTTGTATTTTGTGATTGGCCAATAGACTCGCCTGCGGCCACGTCGTGCGTAAGCCAGACGTTTCCGTAGATAGTCGCGCCATCGCCGATATGGATATGGCCGAGCAAGGTCGCGTTCGAGTAAATGGTCACGTGGTTGCCTACGACCGGATGCCGTGCAACGCCCCGGATGGCATTCCCGTTCTCGTCGGGCGGGAACTTTTCTCCTGCCAGGCTGACGCCTTGGAAGATACGGACGTAATTACCCAAGATGCTGGTCTCGCCGATGACGGTACCCGTCCCGTGGTCTATCGAGAAATGATGCCCGATGCGCGCACCGGGATGGATGTCGATGCCCGTCTCGGAATGTGCCAACTCCGTAATGATACGTGGAATATAAGGCACGCCTTCGAGAAACAACTGATGGGCAATCCGGTAATTGCAAATGGCGCGGAACCCGGGATAGCAGAAGATGACTTCGCCCAAGTTCTGGGCCGCAGGGTCGCCGTTGTAGGTGGCTTCCGCATCGGTGGCCAGCACGTGGCGGAGTTCGGGAAGCGAGGCAATGAACCGCTCGGAGAGCTGCATCGCCTGTTCGTTCCGTTCCTCTTCCGAGCAAGCCAGGCAATCTTGGTCGGCAAAGCAAATCCCGGCATGGATCTCTTTCGAGAGGAGCGAATGGAGCGTCTCGACCGCCACGCCGGTATGAAAGCGGATGGTCTGCTTATTGATACGCGCCGAGCCGTAATAACCGGGAAAAAGAATCGCACGGCAAAGGTCGATAATCCGCTTCAGGTTCTCGCTCGAAGGAAGTGCCTCCTCATCGCGGCTGCTATGGAACAACCGCCCGTACGACGCTTCATCTGAGAGCGCTTCGACCGTTTGCCGCAGGCTATTTGCTTCTGTGCTTATGCTCATTACCAAAGAATTGTTACGCGGAAATCGATATTACCCGGACGTTGCTCCATAAAGAAGTCGCTATACGTCACATAAAACGCTACGTAGCCCGGATTGTAATCGAACGTATAAGTCTCGGTCCAATAGATAGGATTCCCCGCTTCGTCCGTCGCTTGGCGGTGCAAGACGTAGGGCAGGGGCGAAAGCGTTTCTACGTCGCCGACCGTCGTATAGATATTCCCGATTGCCAACCCCTCTTCATATACATGGTCCGTGATTTCATCCCATTCGAACTCGCACATATAGCAAGGATTTCCTTCCACATTGGGAATTTCCTGCCAATCGTTGCTATTTACCGTAAAGGTAGCATATCGCCAGCCTTCTACTATGCCGCTATCTCCGCCGCTACCGGCCGGTCCTTGTGGCCCTTCTGGTCCCTCTGGCCCCATGGGTCCTTCCGGTCCCATCGGCCCTTCGCACGAAGCAAAAGCGATAGCCAAAAGCGCTAATCCAATAATCTTCTTCATTGTCTTTTCTGTATAGTTTCTTGATAGTTTTGCAAATGTAAAAAAAGTTTTGGGAAGGAGAGGCGAAAAGGCGGGATTATTTTCTTTTTCTCGTGGCTTTTCTTCTTTATCCCGCCCAAGCAAAAGTCCGTCAAGCTGGGCAAAAAGTTTGAAACACCCAGGGAAAAGTCTATCTTTAGGTTAAAGATACATATCTTTAGGCTGCAGATACGTATCTTTAGGTTGCAGATATATATCTTTAGTCTAAAGATAGAGAATTGCCCGGATGTTTTTACTTTTTAGACGGGCGCCAACCTGTTTTGTGAGGCGGCTTTTTTATTTCAGATGCGTCTTTTTTCGCCCCATATCGCTGCAAACTATCATTCATACCCCCGTTTTCAATTATTATTTGAAAGGAAAACGTATATTTTTCTTTTAAATTCTTTGCGAATTGGAAATATTGCCTTACATTTGCAAGCGAAATAAAAACAAAAAGCATGTTGAAAGAATTGTTGCATATTATTCATGTCGTGAACTTGTCTGTCGTGGGCCAAGCAGGAGAAAGGTATGCAAGACGCTGAAACGTGCCGCGAATGAAGCAAACAGCCTTTCTCCCATAATCCGAGAAAGGTTTTTTTATTACATAGAATAAGGTAATTGAAAGGAAGATAAAGATGAAGAATCCGTTAAGAAGTTCATACAGCACCGAAGGCCGACGCATGGCCGGGGCACGTGCCCTCTGGTGTGCCAATGGGATGAAGAAAGAACAGTTTGGCAAACCGATTATTGCCATCGTCAATTCGTTTACCCAGTTTGTGCCGGGGCATGTCCATTTGCATGAAGCCGGGCAATTGGTGAAGGCGGAAATCGAAAAGCTGGGATGCTTTGCCGCCGAATTTAATACCATTGCTATTGATGACGGCATTGCGATGGGGCACGACGGGATGCTTTACTCTCTTCCTTCGCGCGACATCATTGCGGATAGCGTAGAATATATGGTAAATGCGCATAAGGCCGATGCCATGGTGTGCATCAGCAATTGCGACAAGATTACGCCGGGTATGCTCATGGCGGCGATGCGGCTGAACATCCCGACCGTCTTCGTCTCGGGCGGACCGATGGAGGCGGGCGAATGGAACGGGCGTCATCTGGACTTGATCGATGCCATGATTGAAGCCGCCGATACGTCGGTGAGCGACGAGCAGATTGCAGAAGTGGAACGCCATGCTTGTCCGGGGTGCGGGTGTTGCTCAGGCATGTTTACCGCCAATTCGATGAATTGCCTCAACGAAGCCATCGGACTGGCACTTCCGGGAAACGGGACAATCGTAGCAACGCATGCGAATCGCGTCCAGCTGTTTAAGGATGCGGCGAAACTCATTGTAGAGAATGCCTATAAATATTATGAAGAGGGCGACGAATCCGTCCTTCCTCGAAGCATTGCTACACGGCAAGCTTTCCTGAACGCCATGTCGCTGGATATTGCCATGGGCGGTTCTACGAACACCGTGTTACATCTCTTGGCCGTAGCACACGAGGCGGAAGCGGACTTCACGATGGACGATATCGACCAACTCTCGCGCCGGATTCCTTGCCTTTGTAAAGTAGCCCCAAATACGCAAACTTATCATGTGCAAGACGTGAACCGTGCGGGCGGTATCCTTTCCATCATGAATGAACTCCTGAAGGCGGGATTGGTAGACGGTGCGACGAAACGTGTCGACGGGAAAACCTTGGCCGAGGCCGTGGACGAATATGCCATCACCTCGCCCCATGTCTCGGTAGAAGCTTTAAAGAAATACAAGAGCGCGCCTGGAAACCAGTTCTGCATCCAAATGGGCGCGCAAGAAAACTATTATAAGGAATTGGACACCGACCGTGCCGGAGGTTGCATTCGCGATGTCGCCCATGCCTATTCGAAAGATGGGGGCTTGGTGGTATTGAAAGGAAACATCGCTGAGGACGGATGCGTGGTCAAGACCGCTGGCGTAGACGAAAGCATTTGGAAATTTACCGGTCCGGCGAAGGTATTTGATTCGCAAGAAGCGGCGTGTGAAGGCATCTTGGGCGGAAAAGTGCAATCGGGCGACGTGGTGGTCATCAGCTACGAAGGGCCAAAAGGCGGACCTGGTATGCAAGAAATGCTCTATCCGACTTCCTACATCAAGAGCCGCCACTTGGGGAAAGAGTGCGCGCTGATTACGGATGGACGCTTTAGTGGCGGAACGTCTGGCCTTTCCATCGGACATATCTCGCCCGAAGCCGCCGCAGGTGGAAATATCGGATTGGTAAAAGATGGTGACATCATCGAGATAGATATTCCGGAAAGAAGTATCCGTGTCCGCCTCTCCGACGAAGAATTGGCTGAACGGCGCCGGGCAGAAGAGGCACGCGGAAAGAAAGCCTTTACGCCTCCGTATCGCCAGCGGGAAGTCTCCAAGGCATTAAAAGCATACGCAAGCATGGTTTCGTCTGCCGATAAAGGCGGTGTTAGAATAATCGATTAAAGAAGAAGTTATGGAAAAGGAAATGTTATCAGGTTCTGAAATATTGATGCGCTCGTTGGAGCGTGAAGGCGTGGAAACCCTTTTTGGCTATCCGGGCGGAGCCATTATTCCTGTGTTCGATGCCTTGTACGATCATCGCGAACGGCTTCATCATATATTAGTACGTCACGAACAGGCGGCTGCCCATGCCGCACAAGGATATGCCCGTTCTTCGGGCAAGACAGGCGTATGTTTGGTCACCAGCGGACCGGGCGCTACCAATACCATTACGGGCATTGCCGACGCCATGATTGATAGTACGCCGATTGTGGTCATTGCGGGACAAGTAGCTGCCGGTTTCTTAGGAACGGATGCTTTTCAAGAAGTCGATTTGGTGGGCATTACGCAACCGATCTCGAAATGGAGTTATCAAATCCGGCGGGCAGAAGACATTGCCTGGGCTGTGTCGCGGGCTTTTTATATCGCCCGGAGCGGACGTCCAGGCCCAGTCGTCTTGGACTTTACGAAGAATGCCCAGACTTCGGAGGCGGAGTATGAACCCGTGACCGTCGACTTCATTCGCAGCTACGACCCCGACCCGGAGATTGATTACAAGCAAATCGCAGAGGCCGTGGCGCTCATCAACGAAGCCAAGAAGCCTTTTGCCTTGGTAGGGCAGGGCGTGGAATTAGGAAACGCCCAGCAGGAATTGCAGCAATTCATCGAAAAAGCGGATATTCCTTGCGGATGTACGATGTTGGGGCTTTCGGCTTTGCCATCTACCCATCCATTAAATAAAGGTATGCTTGGAATGCATGGCAATTTAGGTCCGAACATCAAGACCAACGAATGCGATGTATTGATTGCCATCGGTATGCGTTTTGACGATCGCGTTACGGGAAAGCTTGATACTTATGCCAAGCAAGCAAAGATTATCCACCTGGATATCGACCCCTCGGAAATCGGAAAGAATGTCCCGGTATCCGTGCCCCTGTTAGGCGATTGCAAGAAGACGTTAGCGCTTCTGACGGAATTAATCCAAGCGGGTAAGCATACAGAATGGATTGATAGCTTCCATTCGTACGAAGAGACGGAGTTCAACCAAGTCATTAAACGGGAAGTATATCCGACGGAAGGACCACTCAATATGGGCGAGGTTGTCCATGCCGTAAGCGAAGCGACACACAACGATGCGCTCTTGGTAACGGATGTGGGGCAGAACCAGATGATGGCTTGCCGTTATTTCAAGTTCTCCCGCCAGCGGAGCATTATCACGTCGGGAGGCATGGGAACGATGGGATTCGGACTCCCGGCAGCTATCGGTGCTACCTTCGGATGTCCCGACCGGACGGTTTGTTTGTTCTTGGGCGATGGCGGACTTCAAATGACGATCCAAGAGTTTGGAACCATTATGGAGCAACAAGCTCCTGTGAAAATCATTCTCTTAAATAATAACTATTTAGGAAATGTACGTCAATGGCAAGCCTTGTTCTACGAGCATCGTTATTCCTTCACGCCAATGATGAATCCGGATTATCAGCAAATCGCTTCTGCATACGGTATTCCTTCGCGGCGCGTCATGAAGCGGGAAGATTTGGAAGAAGCGATTCAAGAAATGCTTACGACCGACGGTCCTTTCTTCCTCGAAGCGTGCGTAGTGGAAGAAGGCAACGTATTGCCGATGACTTTGCCGGGCAATTCTGTCAATCAAATGTTATTAGAATGTTAATTTAAAGCGTATGGAAAATAAGACATTATATACCATCATCGTCCATTCGGAGAATATCGCCGGTATTTTGAACCAAATCACGGCCGTGTTCACCCGTCGGCAAATCAACATCGAGAGCTTAAACGTATCGGCTTCGTCAATCCAAGGCGTGCATAAATATACAATCACGTGTTGGACTACGCCCGATATCATCGAAAAGGTGGTGAAGCAAATCGAGAAGAAGATGGACGTCATCCAGGCCCATTACTTCACCGATTCGGAAATTTTCCAACACGAGGTGGCGCTCTATAAGGTATCGACACCCGAGTTCCAGAACAACCCGATGGCTTCCCACATCATCCGCCGCTATAATGCGCACATTGTCGAGGTGAATCCCATCTTCTCGATTGTGGTCATGGCGGGTTTGAGCGAGGCTATCACGTCGCTTTACACGGAATTACAATCGGTGGATTGCGTTCTCCAGTTCGTGCGCTCTGGACGGATTGCCGTATCGACCAGTTGTTTCGAGCGGGTCAACGAATATTTGGCGCATCGCCTCGAACGATACCAAAAGGAGGGGCACGAGAAGTAAGGCGGAATCGAATTCGATTGTAGTTATAATCGAAAACGTTTATCGTTATAAAGGAAAAGAATTATAGGCATAAATAAAAATGGACACAACGGTAAATAAAATAGGAACCTATTCCTTCGTCGCGGAGCCATTCCACGTGGATTTCTCCGGAAAGCTGACACTCGGCGTATTGGGCAACCATTTATTGAATTGTGCAGGCTTTCATGCCGAGGAGAGAGGCTTTGGTATGGCGACGCTCAACGAGCAACATTATACTTGGGTCCTATCCCGTTTGGCAATCGAGGTAGAAGAGATGCCCCATCAATACGAGCCATTCACGATTCAAACGTGGGTCGAGAATGTGTATCGCCTCTTTACGGATCGTAATTTCGCTATCTTGAATAAAGAAGGGAAGGCTATCGGATATGCCCGTTCGGTATGGGCCATGATTAGCATGGAAGACCGGAAACCCATCGATCTCCTGACGCTCCATGGCGGAAACATTGCGGAATATATTTGTGACAAGCCTTGCCCTATTGATAAGCCGGGGCGTATTAAAGTCTCTACCCAAGAGCCCGTCGCCTTGCATCAAGCGAAGTATAGCGACATCGACGTGAACGGGCACGTAAATAGCATCAAATACATCGAGCACATCCTCGATTTGTTCCCCCTCGAACGGTTTCGTCAGCAATCCGTCCGCCGCTTTGAGATGGCATACGTGGCGGAAAGCTATTATGGCGATACGCTCAGCTTTTATCAAGAGTCGAAAGATGGAAACGAGCAAGACATCGAAGTCCGCAAAAACGGTGCAGAGGTTGTAGTCCGTAGCAAAGTGATTTTTGTATAAGAAGAAAGAATTTGTTTATCATTAATATAAAAAGAAAATGGCAATTATGAATTTTGGCGGGGTAGAAGAAAACGTAGTAACCCGCGAAGAGTTTCCTTTGGAAAAAGCAAGAGAAGTATTAAAGGATGAAGTCATCGCTGTCCTCGGGTATGGCGTCCAAGGACCTGGGCAGAGTTTGAATCTGCGCGATAACGGCTTCAATGTAATTGTCGGACAACGTCCAGGCAAGACGTACGACAAGGCCGTAGCCGACGGTTGGGTGCCAGGCGAAACGCTCTTCAGCATCGAAGAAGCCTGCGAACGCGCTACTATCATCCAGGTATTACTTTCAGACGCAGCGCAGATCCAATGCTGGCCGATCATTAAAAAGCATCTGACGCCGGGTAAAGCCCTCTATTTCTCTCACGGCTTCGCCATCACGTATAGCGACCGCACGCATATCGTGCCGCCGGCAGATGTCGACGTGATTATGATTGCACCGAAGGGTTCTGGGACTTCGCTCCGTCGTATGTTTCTCCAAGGCCGTGGGTTGAATTCAAGCTATGCTATCTATCAGGATGCAACAGGCAAGGCGTGGGACCGTGTGATCGCGCTGGGTATTGGCGTAGGCTCGGGCTATTTGTTTGAGACAACTTTCAAGAAAGAGGTATATTCGGACCTGACGGGCGAACGCGGAACGTTGATGGGCGCTATCCAAGGTCTGCTTTTGGCTCAATACGAGACTTTACGCGAACATGGACATGAGCCTTCGGAAGCATTCAACGAAACGGTAGAAGAGTTGACACAATCATTAATGCCGCTCTTCGGTGAGAACGGTATGGACTGGATGTATGCCAACTGTTCAACTACGGCGCAACGTGGCGCGCTCGACTGGATGGGCCCGTTCCACGATGCAGTAAAACCTGTTTTCGAGAAATTATATAACGAAGTGGCTTGTGGAAACGAAGCGCAGCGTTCGATAGATTCCAATTCGCAGCCTGATTATCGTGAAAAGTTGAATGCCGAATTGAAAGCATTACACGATAGCGAGATGTGGCGTGCAGGCGCTGTGGTTCGCAAACTCCGTCCGGAGAATAATTAATTCGGATTTTTTCATTACCTTTGCCGTGCTTTAGGCAAGATAGTGTTTTGTAATCCTCATCGGAGGGCAAGAATAGGCCGGATAAGATGACTGGGTAAAGCCAATCAGCTTGTCCGGCCTTTTTTTTGTTTTACTTTTAAGGCGTCAAACAAAAAATATATATTTTTACAAAAAGCAAGAAAGCCTTTCGCCAAGGGTGTAAACCTTGTTTTTACTTTCGGGAAAGGTTTCCTCCATCGGTGCAAGCCTTTCCGAGAGCCCGGGGAAGGTTTCCTCCATTGGATGAAACCCTCTCGGAGAGCTCCGGAATGGTTTCATCCGTTGGTGCAAGCCTCTCGGAGAGCTCCGGAAGGGTTTCCTCCATCGGTGCAAGCCTTCCCGAGAGCTCCGGAAGGGTTTACTCCGTCGGTGCAAGCCTCTCGAAGAGCTCCGGGAAGGTTTCCTCCGTCGGTGCAAGCCTCTCGGAGAGCTCCGGGAAGGTTTCCTCCATCGGTGCAAGCCTCTCGGAGAGCTCCGGGAAGGTTTCCTCCATCGGTGCAAGCCTCTCGGAGAGCTCGGGGAAGGTTTCATCCGTCGGTGCAAGCCTCTCGGAGAGCTCCGGGAAGGTTTCCTCCGTCGGTGCAAGCCTCTCGGAGAACTTGGGGAAGGTTTCCTCCATCGGTGCAAAGTTGTTTTAACTTTTGAAAAAATTAGTACTAAAGGTGGATGCCTGTTTTTATAGCGCGTGGAAGGTGGGTTTTCTCTAAACAGGGGTATTTTTCAAAAAAAAGAAGTGCTTTTACCCGAAATTATTATATAAAGAGGCACAGAAACACGGGGTATTTATGGAAAGCATCCATAGACTAAAAGCTCCGCGTTTCTGTGCCTCTACGTTTTTAGGCTTTTTCTTATTCCTGATAAATGACTTTCCGGAACGTATCGGGTGTAATTTTTACCGGTTCACGTGTAAATTCAGGGACGTTGTAGCTCTTTAGCAGGAGCAGATTCTGTGCTGGGTCGAGTTGGGGCAGCATGAAGGCTTTGTGGGCCTTTCCTTCGGTGTCGAAGTAGGTTAAGTAGAGCCGGGTGTAGGAGCCATCATCGCGCCTCGAACTAAATACAATCCACCGCCCATTGCTACTCCACGCGTGGTAACTATCTGCATCGTTGTTATTTGCCTCGCTGAGGGGATAGGTTTCATTCATCTCCAAGTCCTTTACGCAAAGATTCGCGCTTTTGTGCCAGATGTGGAATTGCCCGTAATCGCCTTCGGTGAAAAGCAAGTAGCGTCCGTCGGGACTCAGACGGGGAAGCGTCGCGCTTTTACCTTCTGCCGCGCAATCGACCATGCATTCTGCCGCACCGAACGTCTGCGTCTGGGCGTCGAACGGGAGGCGCATGATATTATAATGTATGGCGCGGTAGTTCAAGAGGAAGTCGCCGGCCGAGAGCGCATTAGGACGCACGTTCACGCTCCTTACATCTGCCGCGCAATAGTACAGATAGTCGCCCGAGGGGGACCACGCCGGGAAAGTCTCCAACGCGCTGTCCGTCCGGCATATCCACTCCGTCCGATCCTGGGTTGCATCATAAAAGAACAAATCTGAAGCCATATCCATGACCTCTACTTTCTCTTCGTTTTGCAGGTGGAATGCTTGTCCGGTACGGTTCGAGGAGAAGACAATCCAATCCTTCGCCGGGTGCCAGGCGGGATAGACGGCTCCCATCGGGACGGTCTTACGCGGGAACTCCAGTTTCCGCACCTCGTCTCCTTGTACCAATACCGTGCCGCCATGGTTCGTCCGGACATGGAACAGCATCCTGTCGGTGCGATATTGCTGGAAAGCGTGGCAATTCACGCAATGGTTGTCTGTATAATCGAAGCGTCGGTTGTTCTCGTAGATGGGCCGCACGTCGAAGTTGGTCAGATTGCGTTGGTATAATCCCAGTTGGCGATAGTAGGAATAGCCCGGCTCGATCAGGCGGTAGGCTACATACGGGTCGATTTCCTCGCGCGCAATGTAAAAGGAATAAGCCGGATAGCGCACCCAGCCTGTCGACAAGCGGGCGTAGATAGTCATCTGGAGGCTGTCGCCCCGGTGCGCGTCCAAAAGACGGTGCCATGCCGCTTCATCGAACTGGATCGTCTGCGACGCTTGGGCTGAAACCACCAGTTCTTCCTTCCCGTTCCCCAATACGGCTACGTAATCCCTGCCCGGCGAGCGTACCAGGAAGTTCAACGGTGCGATATTGGGCGGGATGATGACCTCTTTGTAATCCGGATAAATGGATACGGGCTCTTGTATCTCTGTGTAGTACGTCGGGACATCCCATGTTTTCTCCGAGCAAGCCGTGCCCCACCAGCCGATCCAGATTAATCCTATAAGAGCGAATATATAAGTTGCTTTCATTAGTTTACGCCTCCTTTCATCTTTGATTCATATTTTTGTAATTGTGCTTCGTCTACTTGGTTTTGGAAATAATAGTAAAAGGGATAGAACTGTCCGTACTCCTTGCGCAGCACTTCGATGTCTTTCGGCGGGTGCGATACATATTGCTTGACGAATCCTTTTACCTGTTGCACGACCTGCTGACTTATTGGGAAATGGGAAAGTACTTCCGGATGCTCCAAGGCGTAGAGGGCAATCGCTTGTTCTACGACGGGGGGCAGCGGTTTTCCCCGGTAGGCCTGTGCCCGTTGTACGACGGCAGGCAGCATTTTCGTATATAAGCAGGCCACGAGGGAGGCTTCCAGGGCCGCCGCGCTCCGCACTTGGTTTGTCTGCACATTATAACCAATGAAAAGCGGCGCGCGGTAGGCTTGTTCGAACGTGTCGGCCATCGGTACCATCTCCCATACGCGGTGGAAATAAGCATCAGACAAGACGCGCTCCGGATGGGCTACCATCGGCATGTATTTCCGGACGAATTCCTGCTCGAAAGGCAGGTTCGACAAGAGGTAGAGGTACTTGTTCGCCAGCGCGTATTCCCCGTTGAGCAACGCGCACAGGGTGAGTTGTTTCAACGTATAGCATGTCGGGCCGTCGATTACCATCCGTTCCATCGCGTGGTGATAGGCGGGATAAACCAAACCAGCCGATAAACAGGCTTCGGCATAGTAAAGGTCGGAGCCATCGTCGGGCAATCCGCCCCAATCAACCAAGCCCAAGTCGGGGTATTGATAAGGAATATCGAGCCAATGCCCCATCAGCTGTCCGGTTTGCACAAGGGCGATGGCGTGGTAAGCTGCTACTGCGCGGGTAGGATGCAATGCTCTCCGGGCGGTTTGTTGCATAGACTTCCAGTCTTGTTGCAAATACGCCCGTTGCAAAGAGGCCGTCAACCGTTCGTTCTCTTTCCCCCACCAAGCATAGGCAAAAAGGGAAAGGAAACACACAAGGGCTACTCCGCGGGAAAAGGCATTGCCCCGTCTGCGCACCTCTCTTTTCCCCCAGCAAAGGCGGCACAGGGCCATTGCCAACGTTCCCACGAATACGACCAGCGGGACCAGGTACACCCACGACGGTTCCACCTGATAATACAGGTTCAGCCCCCGATGCAGGAACCCGAACACGACGAGACACGCAGGCAATGCCGCCACCCATTCGCCCTTTCCCCGCAGGTTCGCGCCATATTTAAAAAGACAAACGCTACCCGTCAAGAGTAGCGCCCATATAAATCCACCCAACCAAGGGTAATGGAACGACCACAAAAGGAAACGCCCCACGGCATAAAGCCATCCGCCCGGTTGTTCGTACACAAAACGCATCGCTTCCTCCTCGAATGAAAAGAAGCTATATTGTTCGGCCATGTAAAAAACATCGCCATAAAGCCAAGAAGCAAAAAGCCAGCAACCCACGAAGGTGATTACTGGCAATGAACCTATAGTCGAGAGACGGATTGCCTGTTTCATCTTGTATCCTTTCCTGTTTTTAGGTGAAGTTATGCTTTATAAGGGACACCAAAGGCTTTGCCGCTCATCTCCTCGATTTCTACCCGCCAGATCTTCACATTCCGCACCGCGGGAGCACCATAAGTAAACGCCCGTCCGCTATATTGGCGCATCAAAATATCCAATGCTTCGACTTTTTTCTCAAAGTCTTCTACGAATTCAACCTTTCCCCAGCAGAGGACACTCTCCGAGCGCATCCGATAACTGCAAGCTACCTCGTCGTGCTGGGCCACCAATTCGGCCGACGGACAAAACGCAATGCACACACGTGGATTTCGGCCGAGCGTCTCGATGCTCCGCCCCTCCTGTGCCGAATGTAGGTAAAGGACGCCATCCTGATATCCAAAATTCATGGGAAGCACGTATGGCACGCCATCCGTATCCGCCATCCCGACGAAGCAAATCCGGCATGCGCGCAGGATTTCCTCCATCCGTTCATTCTCTGTACAAACTATTGTTTTCATCTTTCTTTCTTTTCTATACATTACTATATAAGGAGGAAAACCTCTCTGCATAGGGAGTAAAACTTGCCGCGTTGCCTGTCTATTCTCCAAAATATCGACGATACATGAAAATTCCATAGCTACCATTGTAAGTTTTCGTAACTATCTTTGTAAGTTTTCATGCCTATGCCTGTAAGTTTTTCCGCCTACCTTTTTCTTTTTCTCCGGCAGCCTTTTCGCGCGGATATAAAAAACGGAGCCCTCTTATCTTACGACAAAAGAACTCCGTATCCATTCATTTGCTATAGAATATTAATCTATTTCTTCGTCGGCTTCGTATCCGCCCATTTCGCGGAGCGCATTCTTCAGCATGACATACTGCTGGAAGAGATGGTTGACTGGCACTTCGCCCTGCGTATAATCGTGCATCGGGCTCTTGAGGAAGAAGCTCAAGAAGCGCTGGATGCCGTAACGGCCTGCGCGGGCAGCCAAGTCGCTCAACAATACCAAGTCCAAGCAAAGCGGAGCAGCCAAGATGGAATCGCGGCAAAGGAAGTTGATCTTGATCTGCATCGGATAACCCATCCAACCGAAGATATCGATGTTATCCCAGCCTTCCTTGTTGTCATTGCGCGGAGGATAATAGTTGATACGTACTTTATGGTAATAATCGGTATAGAGGTCCGGTTGGTTTTCCGGCACGAGGATGGATTCGAGCGTAGAGAGCTTGCTGACCTCCTTCGTGTGGAAGTTGGCCGGTTCATCCAATACCAAGCCATCGCGGTTTCCTAAGATATTGGTCGAGAACCAACCCGAAAGACCTAAGCAACGTGTACCAATGATTGGAGCGAAACCCGACTTAACCAACGTCTGTCCTGTCTTGAAATCTTTCCCGGCGATAGGCATCTTGGTCTTCTCTGCCATTTCCCACATAGCCGGAATATCGACCGTAGTATTCGGAGCACCCATAATGAAAGGAGCACCTTCAGCCAAGGCCGCATACGCATAACACATAGAGGGGGCGATGTGCTCGCGGTCGTCTGCCTTCATGGCTGCTTCCAAAGCTGCCAACGAACCATGTACCTTTTCATCGACCGGCACATAGATTTCCGTAGAAGCCGCCCAAAGGACTACGATGCGCGCGCATCCGTTCTTTTCCTTAAAGTCGCGGATGTCTTGGCGCAAAGCCTCTACCATTTCCCAGCGGGTCGCACAATCTTTTACATTATTGCCTTCGAGACGTTTGGCGTAATTATGGTCGAAAGCAGCCTTCATGGGGACAATCTTCTCCAACTCATCTTTTACCGGATTGATGTCCTTTTCCTTCAACACTTCCGCGTTGATAGCCGATTCATACGCGTTGGCAGGATATACATCCCAAGCACCGAATACGATATCGTTCAAATCAGCGATAGGAACTATTTCATTATAATGAAGATATTTCTTATCCTTACCCCGACCTACACGAATCTTATCGTATTGGGTCATCGAACCTACGGGCTTTGCCAATCCTTTACGCGTCATCAACACACCCGTCATAAACGTAGTCGCAACGGCTCCTAAACCTACACACAGCACGCCGAGTTTACCGGTTGCCGGTTGTACATTCATTTTTCCCATTTCGTTTTCTTTTCTATTATATGATTATTTAGTTTTACATATTTCTGCCGATAATTGCGCAAAGGTACGCTTTTCTTTGGATACATGGATAGAAAAGATTCGCTTTTTGTGGCTTAAAGGTTATAAAATGCTCAAAATACTCCAAAACGCACCTTCCATGTACCCTTTGGAAGAGAGGTAGGAAAGAGAAATCTACATCCAAAAAGAATTATTTGCAGAAATATTTCCGTATTCTTGTTGCTTGGTCCATAGATTTAACCTACCTTTGCATTCATAATTAAACAAACGATTGAGGATAATTTATAAACACAATTAAATAACTTAAACTATTATCTTATGTGGTTACTTAATTCTTCTATCGGGAGGAAGCTGATAATGAGTATATCAGGACTCTTCCTAATTTTGTTTCTGTTGTTCCACCTGTGTATGAACATCGCGGCGGTATTCTCCGGCGAGGCTTACAACGTGGTTTGTGAGTTGCTGGGTACGAATTGGTACGCTTTGCTCGGCACATTGGTGTTGGCTGCCGGCGTGGTAATCCACTTCGTGTATGCTATTATCTTGACGTTGCAGAACCGTAAGGCGCGCGGAAACGACCGCTATGCAACAAGTGCTCGCCCGAAAGGCGTGGAATGGGCTTCGCAGAACATGTTCGTTCTGGGTGTCATCGTGATTTTAGGTTTGATTCTGCACTTGACCCACTTCTGGGCAAACATGATGTTGGCAGAATTGGCCGGTATTCACGGGGAGATCGCTCCGACGGACGGTGCGGCGTTCATCAACTTCTATTTCCAGGGTAATATCGTAAATACGGTATTATATTTGGTATGGTTTGCCGCTTTGTGGTTCCATTTGACGCACGGCTTCTGGTCGGCTATCCAAACATTGGGTTGGAACAACAACATCTGGTTGAGCCGCTGGGAATGCATCTCTAAGTGGGTAGCAACGATCATCTGCGGTTTGTTCGCTATCGTTACAATTATCTTCTATGTAAATGGTGTAGGAGCATAAAACTTAAAAACTAAAAGAATATGGCAGAAATTAATTCTAAAATACCTCAAGGCCCGTTGGCTGAGAAGTGGACAAATTATAAAGCTCACCAGAA
>CALUZR010000009.1 GCA_944325335.1 uncultured Parabacteroides sp.
ATAAAACGGATTCATTCATGCGACAAAGGTACAACTTTTACTCGTCTTATCCACATAAATTTTCCGCTGACCCGGTAAAATAAGGTGGAAGCATTTAAATATCACCGATAGGGTATATTTATCACTTTAAACTTGTATTTTATACCTTTAAAGGTGTAAAGTGAAAATAATTTTGTATTTTTGCACCTAAAAGGGTATAATTTATGAATCCGACAATATTATCCAAATTTGTAAAGGCAATGCGTAAGCAATATAACTTAACGCAAGTCGAACTCTCTGAAAAATCGGGAGTAGGACTTCGTTTTGTCCGTGAATTGGAACAAGGTAAACAGACCCTTCGGTTGGACAAGGTAAACCAAGTATTGGGTCTGTTCGATTATGAAGTAGGCGCGGTGCCCATGAAAAGCCATGAGTTATGAAACAAGCGGTTGTTTTTTTACGCGATAGGAAAGCCGGTGTGCTTACGGAAGATGAAAACGGTTATACTTTCCAGTATGACCGGGACTTCCTGCTTTCCGATGATGCGGAGGCCATCAGCCTGACCTTGCCTTTGAGTGAGAAACCTTTTCACGATAAGGTGCTCTTCCCTTTTTTCGACGGGTTGATCCCGGAGGGATGGTTGTTGGATATCGCGGAGAAGAGTTGGAAAATAGATGCGCGAGATCGTATGTCGTTGTTGTTGGCCTGTTGCAAGGATTGTATCGGCGCAGTAGGAGTTGAACCGATTAGGAATGAGGAGGTATAATAATGGAAAGGTGCTTATATTGCTATAAGGAATTGGCGGAAGGTGAAAAAGATTTCCACAAGGCTTGTTCAAAAAAGATATTTGAGACTTCTATCGTCCCGGAGCTGCCCTATACACGAGAAAACCTGTCTGAACTTGCTAAACAAGTGATACGTAGCCAGACTACCCTGACGGGAGTACAAGCCAAATTGTCGTTGGACATAGATAAAGGAGAGAAAGAGGCGATAAGCCGTTTTACGATTGTGGGTTTATGGGGGAAATACATCCTGAAGCCACAGACAGACCGTTTCGCCAATTTGCCTGAGATAGAGGATTTGACCATGCATTTGGCGGAACTGGCAAAGATAAAGGTGGTCCCTCATAGTCTCATCCGGTTCGCGGATGGAGAGCTTTGTTATATTACCCGGCGTATTGACCGTACGCCTAAAGGGGATAAACTCCCGATGGAAGATATGTGCCAACTAACCGAACGGCTCACCGAATATAAATACAAAGGTTCGTACGAACAGATAGCGAAGGCTATTCAAAAATATTCATCGGTTCCCAAACTGGATTTGGTAAACTATTGGGAACAAGTCCTGTTCTCGTGGATTACCGGGAACGCGGATATGCACCTGAAGAATTTCTCGCTCTACAGCCGACAAAAAGGAATATATACCCTCACACCTGCGTATGATTTGTTATCAACGGCACTTGTCATGCCCGAGGATACCGAGGAACTGGCTTTGACGTTGAACGGGAAAAAACGCAAGATCAAGACAACGGATTTCATAGAGGTTATGCGGACTTCCGGATTGGAAGAGAAGGTGATAACCAATCTGTTCAACAAGTTCTTGAAGGTTCAAGACAAATGGATGGAGTTTATCGACATCTCGTTCTTGCCGGATGACATGAAAGGCATATATAAAAGCCTTATTGCGGAGAAATTGAATTTGATAAGGTAGGCACTATTGCGATTCTCAATCTTTTTTCATATCTTTGAACTGTCAATAGATAACAGCTATGCGATCATTGAAACAAGGTGAATTTGCTATATGGCTAATTCAGTGGCTTAAATGATTTTGAAGAGTATATAAATTGGTGTATATTAGGTAGATGGTTGTTTATATTCATTTCCTGGTGACACCACACTTTAAGAAAGAAAAAACAATGTGAATCCCTGAATTCGATTAAAATTCGGGGATTTTTCTTTTTCATGAATAGGTAAAATAAAAGGGATTGGAACACTCTTCTCCAGAAAAAAGAGGCGAAAACTGTATATTTATTCAATTCTATTGCCTATCTTTGCAGCCTCGATTGAATATTTATGCAGAAATGAGTACAAAGAAGGAGCGTTTGGAAACGATTGGACGGATTATTGGGGAAGAAGCGATTTACAACCAAGAGCAATTGATGAATCGCTTGAACGAAAAGGGGTTTGTGGTGACGCAAGCCACGCTTTCGCGCGATATCCGTCAGTTGAAGGTGGCCAAGGTGCATGATGCCAATGGAATGTACGTCTACCGATTGCCCGAACCTCAGGCGATCGCATCCAAACAGACCCAAGGAACGACAGTGCCGAATATCGAGTTCTCGGGAAATCTGGCGGTCATCAAGACGCGTCCCGGCTATGCGATGGGCATCGCTTCGGACATCGACACGCATGCGCCGAAGGAAATCTTGGGCACGATAGCGGGCGACGACACAATCCTCGTCATCCCGCGCGAAGGTTTCAACCGGCAAAGTGTCTTGGATGCATTGACGCATTATATAATAAGGAAATAAGAACAAAATAAATATGGAACAACAAGTAGAAGTAGACGTGATGATTGCCGAGGCTTCGCACGAAGTGTATGTCGACACGATTCTGAAGACCATCGAAGAGGCGGCCAAAGTGCGCGGCACGGGCATCGCGAAACGGACACACGAGTATGTGGCGCAGAAAATGAAGGAAGGAAAAGCGGTCATTGCCTTGGCGGGCGACCGGTTTGCGGGCTTCAGCTACATCGAATCATGGGGAAACAAAGAGTATGTGACGACCTCCGGGCTGATTGTCCACCCCGATTTCCGCGGACTGGGTATTGCGAAACGCATCAAGGAGATGACTTTCCAGTTGGCCCGGATGCGCTGGCCTCATGCCAAGATATTCAGCTTGACGTCGGGCGCGGCGGTGATGAAGATGAACACGGAGTTGGGTTACGTCCCGGTCACTTTTGCCGACCTGACCACCGACGAGGCCTTCTGGCGCGGGTGCCAAGGGTGCATCAACCACGACATCCTGGAGCGCACCAACCGCCGCTATTGTATCTGTACCGGAATGCTTTACGACCCGGATGCACACAAAGAAGAAAAACAATAAATTCACAACAGTAAAAAGGAAAAATTAAAACGTGAATGAACGAATTTAGTACGATGAATGAAACAAATGACGGCGTCAATTTCCGCATTCTTCGTGTTTTATTCTTCATTCTTAATTAACGAAAATATGGAAACGAAGAAGAAAGTAGTTGTCGCATTCAGCGGCGGGTTGGATACATCGTTCACGGTCATGTATCTGGCCAAAGAAAAAGGTTATGAAGTGTATGCCGCTTGTGCCAATACGGGCGGATTCAGCGCCGAACAATTGAAGCAAAACGAAGAGAATGCCTACAAACTGGGCGCGACAAAGTATGTAACCTTGGACGTGACGCACGAATATTACGAGAAGAGCCTGAAGTTCATGATCTTCGGGAATGTGCTCCGCAACGGGACGTATCCTATCTCGGTAAGTTCGGAGCGTATTTTCCAGGCGTTGGCGATTGCCCGCTATGCGAACGAGATTGGCGCGGACGCGATTGCTCATGGTTCGACGGGCGCCGGAAACGACCAAGTGCGCTTCGACATGACTTTCCTGGTGTTGGCTCCGAACGTGGAAATCATCACCCTGACGCGCGACATGGCGCTGAGCCGCGATTACGAAATCAATTACCTGAAGGAACATGGCTTCGTGGCCGACTTCACCAAGCTGAAATACTCTTATAATGTGGGCTTGTGGGGCACATCCATCTGCGGAGGCGAAATCCTCGACTCGGCACAAGGCTTACCTGAATCGGCTTATTTGAAGCAAGTTAAGAGAACGGGAAGCGAGCAACTCCGTCTGACGTTCGAGAAGGGCGAGCTGAAAGCCGTCAACGATGAACGCTTCGACGACCCGATCAAGGCGATCCAGAAAGTAGAAGAGATCGGCGCGGCTTACGGCATCGGACGCGATATGCATGTGGGCGATACGATTATCGGTATCAAAGGACGTGTCGGCTTTGAGGCGGCAGCGCCTATGCTCATTATCGGTGCGCACCGATTCCTGGAGAAATACACATTGAGCAAGTGGCAGCAATACTGGAAAGACCAGGTGGCAAACTGGTACGGCATGTTCCTCCACGAAAGCCAGTACTTGGAGCCGGTCATGCGCGATATCGAAGCCATGCTTCAAGAGTCGCAACGCAATGTGAACGGAACGGCCATCCTCGAACTCCGTCCGCTCTCTTTCTCGACCGTCGGTGTCGAATCCGAAGACGATTTGGTGAAGACGAAGTTCGGCGAATATGGCGAAATGCAGAAGGGCTGGACGGCTGAAGACGCCAAAGGCTTCATCAAAGTGCTTTCTACGCCGCTCCGCGTCTATTATACGAACCATAAGGACGAGAAAATATGATTAAAGTAGGAATTATAGGCGGAGCAGGTTACACGGCGGGCGAACTTATTCGCCTGCTGATCAACCATCCGGACGTGGAAATAGTCTTTATCAATAGCACCAGCAATGCGGGAAACCGGATTACAGACGTCCACGAAGGCTTGTATGGCGAGACGGACATGCGCTTTACGGCTGAGCTCCCGTTGAATGAAATCGATTGCCTCTTCTTCTGTACGGCGCATGGCGACACGCGGAAGTTTATGGAATCGCACGTTGTCCCGGAACAGGTCAAGATTATCGACCTCTCGATGGATTACCGCATCAAGAGCGAGGAGCACGATTTCGTCTATGGCTTGCCGGAATTGAACCGGCGGGCGATTTGTTCGGCCCGTCACATTGCCAATCCGGGTTGCTTCGCGACATGTATTCAATTGGGCGTACTTCCGCTGGCTAAGCATTTGATGCTGAACTCGGACTTGCACGTGAATGCGATTACAGGCTCAACCGGCGCCGGCGTGAAGCCTTCGTCCACGTCTCACTTCAGTTGGCGGAACGATAACATCTCGATCTACAAGCCGTTCACGCACCAGCATTTGGCGGAAATCAACCAGAGCTTGGTGCAGTTGCAGAACAGCTTCGCGAGCCAAATTAACTTCATTCCGGTGCGGGGTAACTTTTCGCGCGGCATCTTTGCTACCACTTATCTGGATTGCAAAGTTGAATTGAGCGAAATCCAGCGCATCTACGAGGAATATTATGACGACCATTCGTTCACGTTCATCGTAGACAAGAATCCGGATTTGAAGCAAGTGGTCAATACCAACAAGTGCCTCATTTACTTGCAGAAGTATGAAGACAAACTGTTGATTGTCTCCATGATCGATAATCTGCTGAAAGGCGCCAGCGGACAGGCCGTCCACAACATGAACCTCCTGTTCGGACTGGAAGAAACGGTGGGATTGCATTTAAAACCATCTGCTTTTTAATCTTAAACACAGAGGCGCGGAGACACAGAGTTACTTTTTTATTTCTCCGTGTCTCGGTGTCTCTGTGTTCAAATACATTTAAAAATGAAACTATTCGACGTATATCCATTATTTAATATAGAGATCGTGCAGGGCAAAGGATGCCACGTGTACGATAAAGAGGGCCATGAATACCTCGATTTGTATGGCGGCCATGCGGTGATTTCCGTAGGACACAGCCATCCGACGTATGTAAAAGCCATCAGCGAGCAGGTGAGCAAGCTGGGCTTCTATTCTAATTCGGTCATTAATAGCCTGCAACAGAAGTTGGCAGACAAGCTCGGCGCGATGTGCGGCTACGATGAATATTCGCTTTTCCTCATCAATTCGGGTGCGGAAGCCAACGAGAATGCCTTGAAGCTCGCTTCGTTCCACAACGGCAAGAAGCGTGTCTTGGCGTGCAAGCATTCGTTCCATGGACGGACCTCGGCAGCGGTGCGCGTCACCGATAATCCGAAGATTATCGCTCCCGTCAACGAAGGATTGGACGTTACTTATCTTCCGCTGAACGATCCGTATGCGTTCGAAGCGGAACTGAAGAAGGGCGATGTGTCGTCGGTGATTATCGAAGGCATCCAAGGTGTGGGCGGCATCCAGTTGCCTTCCGACGAGTTCATGCGCAGCCTGCGCGAACTGTGTACCAAGTATGAAGCGGTGCTGATTCTCGACGAAATCCAGTCCGGCTACGGGCGGAGCGGCAAGTTCTTCGCGCATCAATACGCAGGCATCCGTCCGGACATCATCACGGTGGCCAAGGGCATTGCCAACGGTTTCCCGATGGGTGCGGTGCTGATTAGCCCGATGTTCAAGCCCGTGTATGGTATGTTGGGCACGACGTTCGGTGGAAATCACCTGGCTTGTGCGGCGGCCATTGCCGTGTTGGATATCATGAAGGAGGAAAATCTCGTGGCGAATGCCGGGAAGGTGGGCGCTTATCTGATGGAGCAGCTCCGCCAGCTTCCGGGAATCAAGGAACTGCGCGGTCGCGGCTTGATGATTGGCATCGAATTTGAAGAGCCTATCAAGGAAATCCGCTCACGTCTGTTGTTCGACGAGAAGGTCTTTACGGGCGTGGCAGGAACCAATACCATCCGTTTGCTTCCGCCGCTCTGCCTCACGATGGACGAAGCTGCCGAGTTTATCGCCCGCTTCCGCCACGTGCTGGGTTTGAAAGACTAAGAAACGGAGTTGTTCTTCATTTATTATAAATCGAATAGGAGGATATGCTTGTATTACTGGGCATATCCTCTTTTCTATTATAAAATCCTTAAATCTAATACTATGAAAAATAAAAGCAATACATCCTATCATAACTTATTTTCAAATTTGTATCTTTGGACCATTGAAAATAACCCACCTTGACAGCGGATCTGGACGCCGCCAGTTGTGATTTGCTTTCAAATTTGTATCTTTGGACCATTGAAAACAACAAGATGATGGAATACCGACTGTGTGTTACAGTTGTGATTTGCTTTCAAATTTGTATCTTTGGACCATTGAAAACAACGATTAGAGATAAACCTGCGCCGGAAGCAAGTTGTGATTTGCTTTCAAATTTGTATCTTTGGACCATTGAAAACAACAGCAAAGTAAATTCAGAGCCCAGGGAGATGGTTGTGATTTGCTTTCAAATTTGTATCTTTGGACCATTGAAAACAACAATATGATGAGAGCGGGGACTTAATTTCTGTTGTGATTTGCTTTCAAATTTGTATCTTTGGACCATTGAAAACAACTGCCGAAAGGAAGAACCACGTTGTCGAATGTTGTGATTTGCTTTCAAATTTGTATCTTTGGACCATTGAAAACAACTATGCGTCACGAACACGAAAAAGAAGTCAGTTGTGATTTGCTTTCAAATTTGTATCTTTGGACCATTGAAAACAACAAGGAGGACAAACAATGAACCTAAACGGACGTTGTGATTTGCTTTCAAATTTGTATCTTTGGACCATTGAAAACAACTCTGGTTCGAGGTCGGGAGGTGGATAGGTGTTGTGATTTGCTTTCAAATTTGTATCTTTGGACCATTGAAAACAACAAGGAGGACAAACAATGAACCTAAACGGACGTTGTGATTTGCTTTCAAATTTGTATCTTTGGACCATTGAAAACAACTATTATGTTGGTGGATGGTTCGGGAGGCGGTTGTGATTTGCTTTCAAATTTGTATCTTTGGACCATTGAAAACAACCCCCATCCTTGCACGCCTACTCCCAAATAGGTTGTGATTTGCTTTCAAATTTGTATCTTTGGACCATTGAAAACAACAATGATCAGAAGAAGAATTACTTACATATGGTTGTGATTTGCTTTCAAATTTGTATCTTTGGACCATTGAAAACAACAATGATCAGAAGAAGAATTACTTACATATGGTTGTGATTTGCTTTCAAATTTGTATCTTTGGACCATTGAAAACAACTCCAAGTAGAGAAATCCTGTTTACTTTCGAGTTGTGATTTGCTTTCAAATTTGTATCTTTGGACCATTGAAAACAACCTGAGGAACGTAGAAAGCGAACGGAGCGCGGTTGTGATTTGCTTTCAAATTTGTATCTTTGGACCATTGAAAACAACTTGCGTTAAGTACGGATTGGTAAAAAATAGTTGTGATTTGCTTTCAAATTTGTATCTTTGGACCATTGAAAACAACAAAAAGCCGCAGAAAAACAGGCCAAAGAAGTTGTGATTTGCTTTCAAATTTGTATCTTTGGACCATTGAAAACAACACTACCTCTTTTCAGCGATCCCGCTATGTAGTTGTGATTTGCTTTCAAATTTGTATCTTTGGACCATTGAAAACAACGCCAAACGGGTGCGGAATATATCCTTATCAGTTGTGATTTGCTTTCAAATTTGTATCTTTGGACCATTGAAAACAACTCGAGCGGAAGGATATGGGAACAGCTGTATGTTGTGATTTGCTTTCAAATTTGTATCTTTGGACCATTGAAAACAACTCAATGTTCATTTTAAACTAGCTATTAATGGTTTAGAAGAGAATTTAGAAATTAAAAAAATGGACTGTTTTCAAACTAAATCCCGCTTCAAGGCGGGATTTATTGTTTCAAAAAAGTTCTAATTGTTGTCCTGGCGCATTTACCTCCTGAGATTTCTTTCCATAAAACAATTCAATTTGCCCAAATTGTTTGTCTGTAATACAAAGAATGCCTACTTGTCCATATTCCGGAAGAAAAGATTTCACGCGTTTTATATGTACGGCAGCATTTTCACTACTTGCACAATGTCGCACGTATATAGAAAATTGAAACATTGTAAAACCATCTTGTTGCAATCGTTTCCGAAATGTAGCATAAGCCTTCTTGTCCTTCTTCGTTTCCGTTGGTAAATCAAAAAGAACCAATACCCACATAACTCGATATTCACTAAGTCGATCCATCAGATTTCCGGATAGATGATACGCCGCAGTTCACCAGAAAAACATTTATATAAAGAAGCAGAAGTCTGACTTGCTGCAACCATTAAAGGACTACGTTTTCCTCCTATACGAACTTCCAACGTAGGAATCGAAAGCAACGAAACTTTTATTTCTTTAGTCAATTCTATTTTCTCACCATATTCTTTATACAACTGAAAAACAAGTTTGTCTACATAAGGGCGATAAGGTTCCATCACATCGTCAGCCAAACAATATGCATTATACCTATTATGATGATGAATGCCTAATGTAGGTAACATGCCACTTATCACTAAACTACGAGCAATAAGCGCCCGTAATATTGCGTATCCATAATTCAGTAAATTATTCGGAGGTATACCTTCTCTATCCCGAGTAAAATTCTCGATATCCGAAAACAAAGATTTCCAATAATAAGCTGCTGCACGTGCTTCCATATTATCAGGATCACCACTTCTTACACTATTCTCCCAGACACGCATACATTTTACTTCTTCAAGCGTACACTCTGATAATACGGATGCCTGATTATGAATTTTCTGTTGAATGGTTTGTTGCCAAAGTTGTTTCTTTAAGGGCAAAGATGCTTCCAATTGCTTCCGAAACCGTTCATTCTGTGTAGTATTACCATAGAGAGGCAACATTAATCCAACAGGCATACTTTTACTATCACACGTAATAAGCGCACAATTATTTTCCAACAAAGCCTCCATAACACCAGAAGTTATGGTAATTTGGCGACTATCCAAAACAACCACCCCAATATCTTCTATAGGTCTTGTCACATCTAATTGACGCTTCACACCTTCCGGAAGTGTTGTGTTATTCTCCACTTCAGGCAACTTTATTACTAATTGAGCATTGCGTAAAGACAAATATGCAGGATTACCAAAATAAAGCGTTTTCTTTATCATGTATTATATACGACATTAAAAGTTATTTACAATATTTCCTAATCTATCTACTTTTATTGGAATACAAACTTCTTTTATCATTTCACCAGACCACGCTCGTTGAGCTTTATTATTACTACCCAATTCAATAACTTGAATTATAGGATTAGCTATATACATAGGGACAAAATGACCTTCATTTCCCGTACAACTAACCATTTTATATATACGTTTCTTATCCAATGGCAACGTTAATTTTCCTATTTTTATCTCTTCAGTTGTGGGAACATAAACCAAATCATTAGGTGAAAGCACAAACTTTGGAAGATTTCCATTTACATCTTCTGGAGCAGAAGGCAAACCCTGCTTCTGACGATCAATTACCACATTTAAAGGTATCGTAGCAAAAGAACGTTTCCGAATCATTTGTCCGGTCTGTTTGTCTTCCAGCATTGTTTCATAGATTGCAAAAAACAAATTTGTTCCTTTAGCCGCTTCTACAAACTTTCTAATCTTATTTCCACTTTGACCTACGGCAAATTTATCTGCCTTCTCATACACACGAACGTTATAGATGGGTTGATGTATTTTCCCATTATTTAGTGCAATAATATTCCGATTCATTTCTTCGATACCTTCCGGAGAAAAGGCTAATTCAGAATTGTTTTGACTTTGTTCCAAATGGCGAAGCAATATTTTCTGAATACCCGTATCAGCAATACTTTCTTCTATTCGTTTTCTATCAAAACTCATATCCAACGGCTTACGAACGGCAAAAAATCGATCTTTCGTTTCTTTTGTAAAATAATAAACTTTGATTTTCTTCAAATCAATATCTCGCCAAACATCCTGGTTATCGTCAAAATACTTCTTAATTTGCTTTTCATTATATCCTTGATCTAATAAAAAAATTAGTTTCTTCTTAAAATCCTTCTCTACTACTGATTTAGGATTCTTAATAGCTTCTTTCAATGAAACAGTCTTTATACGCCGCAAATTTATTTCACCGAACACTGTATCTTTATGCATTGGTTTACGAATAGCCCAACTGTCCCCTTTCTTTTGTTTATCTACGACTTTCTTACCCGCTTTATAATGCTGATAATGATTCGTCGTCTTATTAAGAACACGTAGATTTTGCTTGAAGCTAACAATAATTTCTTCTAATGCAGCATAAACGTCTTGAGTAAAAGTTTTCCAAGGTTTATTTATGAGTCGATTTCCATTCTCGTCTTTACTACATAACAATCTTTGCAAATCATACCGTGATAGTTTTGCATTTTTACTTGCCGATTCATTATTCAGATAATTCACTATATTACGACTTGCACAAGCTATTACAATTGCATCCATTGCATGATGACGATGATCAATACGCTTCTTATTGAATCCCTTCTGCAACTCCAATGGCATTGAAGGAATTAATTTCCCATTCGAATTTAATGAAGTAAAATGAGATGTTTCAGTCAGTTCATTCAACCGCATAAATCGAGAAAGAACTAATTTATTCCATACATCATTTATTCCCCAATCTTTCTTCAATCTATCCGTAATGCTCCCTGTACACACAATTAAATTCTTTGAAGTAGTCTCTTCTTCTCCTTCTTCGCGAACTACGTTCGACAATAAAGATTTTACAACCTTACTGATATAACGAATATCATTCAACTGACGCGCAATGAACTGCTCTGGAATTTCATCCATAAGCAACTTTTTCATTTTAACTATATTCCGGGAATAATTTTCTTTCACAAATTGCTCATAATTAGCTACTGTAAATATAGATACTATTTTACCATTGCTCAACGGAACTTTCTCGCCATAATGATTCTTGATAAATTCATATCCCAACATATTACCCTTCAACTTATTCACTTCAGCCTCACAAACAACTTTATTGCTGAACGAATCATCAAAATACCGAGATTGAGGTATCACATGTTCTATCTCATAAGCAGGAGTAAACAATTTACCCAACGGAATAATAGCACCCGTATAAGGCGAACGATATTTTTGTTCTAACCAAAGTTTATAACGTAAAACCTCGGACATAGAAGGTCGTTTCTTTATGTCACTTTCATTGAATTTTCTCAAAATAAGTACAATATCATCTGGTAGATCTTGCACACTATTCAAAACACCCTCTTCATATATTCGTAAAAGATCCTGTTGACTGGGAGAATAAGGACGGACATTTTCTATTTCGAACTCCGGATTCATAAACTCAGTCAGCAAGGCTTTAATTCGAAGATTCGTATTCTCGTTCTCTTGTATTTGCTGCGTCATTTTCTTACGCTTATCAGCTGGATTCTTCATTTCACGCCCTAATTCAACATGAATCTCATCAATATGCCCTACCAGCTTCCAGATATCACGTACGGTACGCAAAGTTTCCAAAATCACCTGTTCTACAATTGGATTCCGCAAAGAATGTTGCTTGAAATGTTGTAAAAAAACATCTATATCCGAAGGACTCTTCCATTCAACAAGCTCTTTGGCTTCTGAAAAACAATTGTAAACAATATAACAAGCCAACCACACAGGAAGTCCCCGAAAAGAAGCAGGTTCTGTTAAATGAATCACCTTATCTCTGATACGGACTTTAATATTTTCGTCATATTCTCCGGTTAGAATTTTATTTATTCTATCTTGCGTCTGGATATCAATATTTTCCCACTTCCAATATTTCCCCATTCGCATCAAAGGCAATAACTTTTTAATTGCCTTTGATGAATAAGCACCATAGTCTTTCTCGAAAGGTGGAATATTACGAAAAGTATCCACAAACGAATCTTCCGCCCATCCTTGTTTTGCTGCAAAAGAATGGAGCGCTTTAACCAATTCTCCTTTATCTGAAATAGAATATAATAAATGCCATAACGCATCCTCTCGTTCGCGAGTCAAAGAAGATTTCAAAATGTCAGCCTTTTCTAAACGAAGCAAAAGCGTTGTCCGAGTTTCATTACAAGGATATATCTTATCTTCTGCATAATTCCAACGGTAATTACTTAGTTCATTTTTCTTTAATTTGAACAACGGGCACCTAAAAAATAGATCTTGCTTAATCTCTTTCTTATCATTCAGCCAATCAAACAAAGTTACATAATCCTCCTCACTTTTCAAGAATTCATGCGTCACATCAATGTCGCTAGTTAATTTTCCATTTACCACTCCTTCCTTTTGATAAATACGCAAATAACTTACAAATTGCCATAAACGAAATTCTTGAAACAAAGGATGCGACTTAGCAATACACTTTAATGGTATATACGGATGTTCTCCCGTTTTCTTATCGATATAAGTATGACCCTCATAAGGGCAATCTGCAATAAGGGACTTTTTACTCTTCAAAGGACGTTGATAAAACAATATATCCTCTACAAACAAATAAGTAAAATCCCGACTGGCAATTAAATTCCGATGAGCATCGTTATAAGGATACAATTCTTCTATGCAAGCTTCATATAAATCTCTATTTTGCAATTCAGCATGAAATGTTTGTTGTTTTCGTAATATTCGATACAATTCATCCTTATAATATTTACGCTCTATCGTTCGAACTAATTTACCGCGTATTTTACCATTTGGATTAGATAGGAGTGTATCATAAATATATGCACCTACGGTTTTCCCCGATTCTATTATATCTGCTTCTGTTTTTGTCTTCAGCAATTTCCAATCATCTTCTTTGGGGGCACGAAATGAACGTTTTACATTTCCTTCCCTATCTCGTTTTTCTGTACCATCTTTTTCCAATTCGGTCGTAACAATAAATTCTTTTACCTTTCCGACCCAATCTAAAGGTATTTTACTTGCCCTACGATAAACCCATCCGTTCTCAAGCTTTACATTATACCAACTATTGCCGTTACGCTTTTCCCCGCTATCTTCTACAGCTATTACTTTCAGTGCAAAATATTCCTCCCGCTTAGTATTATCCTCCTCTTGTTCCTCTCCCCGCAACTGATAATAGCCTCGTTTTTGATTGAAATTCAACAAAATCCAAGCCAATTCCTCTTTGCTAACTTTTTCCGTTAAAGCCTTTTTTCGGAGATAATAAATCGTCCAATCATAAGGAATTTTCCTTGAATTTTCCAACAAGTCCGGCATATTCTGATGAAAATCAGCTAACATTTCTTCAAAGGAAGTCTGAAATAAAAAAGAATTATTTCCTTCTTCGTTCAAATACCACGCCAATTTGGGTTCCGTATTAGCAAGAAACTTGCCATATCTATCCAATTGTTTTGCATAATGCACCGGTAAGAAACCCAATACAGACAATACACGGAGTAAACGTTCTCTTCGAAGTTTGTTTCGTTCCAATAGACGTCTGGCCAACCTCCTCGTAGTACATTCTGATGTCTGAGATTTCGTATTTCCTTTATCAAAATCTCCTAAAATAGCTGCATCCATAGGAATAATCCGGCTTCCAGCAATTCTTATGCCTTTGAAAACTTCTTTTCCGTTTTCATTAGTTTCAGCGCAAATGACAGACCAACCTATACTATTTGTTCCTATATCTAAACCTAATATATTCTTCATGTCTAATTAAATTTCCACAAAACTACTATTTTTTTCAGAGAGAATAAATTATTTCTCAAAAAAATCTTGTATTTTTGTCCCACAAATTTGAAGCAAATCACAATAAGGAGTATTCCGTTGTGAAAACATTTAGGCTCTTGCCCATCGTCCTTTATCGGTGGGCTTTTTTATTTTTGAAAAATACTGCATTTAGAAATGCTAATAGGAAAATCTGCCACGATAACAAACAAAAAAAGGAACCGATTTCTCGATTCCTTCTTGGTTGCGGAGGCCTGACTCGAACAAGCGACCTTTGGGTTATGAGCCCAACGAGCTACCACTGCTCCACTCCGCGATCTCGCGTGAACCACATCTCTTGTGATTACGGGTGCAAAGGTAGAGGTTTTGTTTTTAATGTGCAAGCCTTTCACTGTAAAAAAAGCATAATTGAGCTTCTTTTAAACTTTATTCATAAAGCCGGAGCCGTGCTTTGAGGTCGAATATCTCCTCTTGTAGGGCTTCTATCCGCTTCAATAAGTGGTGGATAGCATCGATTCCTTCCATATTGATGGACAAGTCGTAGTACATACGTGTATATTGTTCTACGTCCTTCAATTGGGCAATGGGCAGATAAGATTCGTGGTCGATTTCCATCAAATCGATCAGCCCGCCTTCGTCCAACAGGTCGATAAACGCCGGGTCGATGTGGCACTTTTCGCAATACTCGCTGACGATAATATAATCTGTTCTCATCATTTCTACGTGTTAAGTTAAGAAAGACTCTGAATCTGGCGGAAGAGCCGTTGCTGCTCGTCGGTCAGGTTCGTTGGA
The DNA here is from genome assembly GCA_944325335.1 of uncultured Parabacteroides sp. Lineage (GTDB taxonomy): Bacteria > Bacteroidota > Bacteroidia > Bacteroidales > Tannerellaceae > Parabacteroides. The sequence continues at coordinate 15,085 of CALUZR010000009.1, forward strand.
ATGGTTACGGAATAGGTCACAATCAGGTCGCCGAACGTGCCTTCCTGCTTATAGACAGGGAATCCTTTCCCTTTCAACCGTACTTTCGCGCCGTTTTGCGTGCCCGGTTGCACTTTCAGTTTTACTTTGCCGCCCAAGGTTTCGACGATCTGCTCGCCGCCCAATACGGCCGTGTAGAGGTCAATCGGCACTGTTTCGTACAAATCATCGCCCTGGCGATGGAAACGCGCGTCGTCGGCGATGACGAACGTAATGTACAAATCGCCCGCCGGACCGCCGTTCATGCCCGCGCCGCCTTGGCCTGCCAGTTTGATGGTCTGCCCATTGGCTACGCCGGCCGGGACCGTGATGCGGAGGTTCTTCCCGTTCACCGTCAGGATTTGCTTGTGCGTCTCGGCCGCTTCCTGCAGGGTCAGGTGCAGTTCTGCCGTATAATCCTGTCCGCGATAACCATACGTCCGGCTGCCTTTGCCCCGGCGCGAACCGAAGAGCGATTCGAAGAAGTCGGAGAACTCGCCCGCGTCGCCTCCTTCGCCACCTGTAGAACTCCAGAACGAGGTATGGAATCCGCCGTCCTGCTGGTGGGCGTATTGCTGGCGTTGCGCCTCAAACTCGTCGGCATGTTTCCAGTTTTCGCCATATTCGTCGTACTTTTTGCGCTTTTCAGGGTCGCTCAGTACTTCGTTGGCCTCGTTGATTTCCTGGAACCGCCGTTGCGCGTCAGGGTCGTTCGGGTTCAAATCCGGATGGTACTTCCGCGCCAACTTCTTGTAAGCCTTCTTGATGTCATCTTGCGAAGCATCTTTGTTCACGCCCAGAATGTTGTAATAATCAATATATGCCATAATGTTTATCTTTATTTCAAATCTCCTTAAAACCTCTTCCTACAAGAAATATTCCAGAACAAAATGGCAGGATTTAAGCAAAAAGAAAGGACCATATTTTCTCTTTTTGTCAGAAGAAAAGACAAATTGTCAGCCTTATATGCCAAGCCAAAAGGGAAAAGCCGGGAGGAAAACTTCGTTTCGCCCGGTGAAAACTTCGGGAGATAACGGGATATTCTTCGCGTATCGACGATGTTTGTACAAATATCGTCGATATTTATATATCTTTAGCCTAAAGATAAAGAAATATCGACGATGCGTGAAGAAAACAAAGGCGGGAAAGGAAGTTTTCACCGTTGTGTTTCTTCCTTTTCCCGCCTTCGTTTTCGGATTTCACGCCGTGATTTCGTGCTATCCGCGGTAATGGATCCAGCGGAGAATCTCCATCAGGCCGGGCTTTTTGCCGTACATCAGGATGCCGATGCGGTAGATTTTCCCGGAAATCCAGATGCATCCGAACGCCGTGCCGTAGAGGAGGACGAGCGATAGGAGGTTCTGCCAGAGGGGAATATCGTAGGGCAGGCGGACCATCATGACGATGGGCGAGGTGAAGGGAATCCAAGAGCACCAGAAGGCCAGCGGACCGTCGGGATTATCGACGCTATAAATGCCAGCGTAGAGCGCGAAGACCATGAGGAGCAGCATGGGCGTCATGAATTGCGACGAATCTTCGGGCTGGTTGATAGCGCTTCCGATCGCAGCAAAAAGCGAAGCATAGAGCAGATAGCCGCCGATGAAATAGAGCACGAAGTTGAGGGCGAGCGAGGCAATCGGGATGGAGGCAATAATCTCTTGCAGTTTGAGTTGCGTAGGGTCGACCGCCGGCGTCATCGCGCCTGCTTCCATCGCGCTGGAGGCTTGCATCAGCTCGGCCGTGCCCGCATCGCCCCCGAAGAGGAAGAGCGTGCCGGTGACGAGGACGAACGTCAGGATGCCCCAGAGGACGAATTGCGTCAACCCGACCATACCAATGCCGATGACCTTCCCGATCATGAGGTCGAACGGGCGGACGGACGAGACCATCAGCTCGATGATGCGGTTCGTTTTCTCCTCCATCACGCCCTGCATCACCATCGAACCGTAACTTGTAATAAATATGTAAATCAAGAATGTAAGGAGGAATCCGGCGATGGAGACGACCTCGGCCGAGGTGGCGTTTTGCGAGCCGTCGGCTTCCCATTTCACGGTGCGGATGTCGAACGTGATGTCGCTTTCTTGGATAATTTCCTTGAGGTTGGGAATATGAAAAGAGGCCAGCTTCTCGTCGCGCAAGATGTGGGCGATCTGGTTGTTCACCTCCTTTTTCATACTCATCGGAATTTGCTTCTCCGAATAAAGGATGGCGGCATCGGGATGTTCCAACAGGTCGGCGCTGATGGAGAGGAAAGCATAAATCTCGCGTTCCTTGTCCGCCCGGTAAGTCTCCATATCGCCCTCGGCGGGGACGAATTGGATGTCTTCCGTATCTTTGAAATGGGACGCATATTTCCCGACGCTATCGAGGACGGCCACCTTCTTCACCTCGTCCCCTTTGATGCTGGAAAGCCAGAGCGGGACGAACACGAGGGCGGCAAACAAGATCGGGGCGAGGAACGTCAGGAGCAGGAACGACTTCTTGCTCACCCGCTGTATATATTCTCTTTTGACTATTAGTCCGATTTTGCCCATATTCATTCAGTTTTTAAAGGGTTATTTTCTACTACTTGGATAAAGATGTCGTGCATTGAGGGAATTTCCTCGGCAAACGAGAGGATTTCATATCGTTCGCCCAGCGCGCGAAGCAGCTCGGAGTTCGACGCCTCGGGGCGCTTTGCGATACATATATTATAGATGCCCTCGCTTTCCGCCGTGCGCGCCTGTTCGGAGAAGAGCGGACCTTCCAATTTCGGCAACGCTTCGGAGGTTTGAAGGCGGATTTGGTAACGATGCGTGCGGAACTGGCGCCGCACCTCGCCCACCGCGCCTTTCAGCACGACGTGCGCATGGTTGATGAGGGCGATGTGGTCGCAAATCTCCTCGACAGACGACATATTGTGGGTCGAGAAGATGATCGTGTGCCCTTTCTCCTTCAGTTCCAAGATCTCTTGTTTGAGGCGTTCGGCGTTCACAGGGTCGAAGCCGCTAAAGGGTTCGTCGAGGATGAGGAGCTTCGGTTCGTGGATGACGGTGATGATGAACTGCACCTTCTGCTGCATGCCCTTCGAAAGTTCCTCCAACTTGCGGTTCCACCATTCCATGATTTCGAACTTCTCGAACCAATATTGCAGCCGCTTCTTGGCCTCGGCGTAGCTTAAGCCTTTCAGTTGCGCGAGGTAAATGGCCTGTTCGCCCACTTTCATCTTCTTATATAAACCTCTTTCTTCGGGCAGATAGCCAATCTGGTAGACATCTTCCGGCCGCGAAAGGTGCCCATCGAAGCGCACCGTCCCGCTATCAGGCGCGGTGATGCGGTTAATAATGCGGATGAGCGTCGTCTTCCCCGCCCCGTTCGGTCCCAGCAGACCGAAGATCCGTCCTTCCGGCACTTGGATGCTCACGCCATCGAGCGCCAAATGATTGGCATACTGCTTGACTACATCTTGTGTCTCTAATAAATCCATTGTTATTCTTTTTTATATTGTTTTTCTTTGTTTCCTATCTTCACATCTTCAACACAATCCTTTCCCCCAATTCCTTCGCAAGTACTTTCTTGATTTCGTTGAGTGAGGCGATTTCCTTCATCAGCTCCATCATGCCTTCCACGTTGTCGGGCGGAAGTTGCTTCAGGGCTTCTTGCTTTTCGCGGATCCGATAGAGAATGTATGCTTCTTTGAAGGCATAGAGATCGCGGACGACGTATTGCGCCAAGCGGTTCTCTTCGCTCTCGATCTCGCGGAACTTCGAATGATATTTGCTCAGTTGGTATTTATCGCTCAATAAATCAGCCGCCAGACGGCTCACCATCGGATCGGGATGCGAAAGGAAATAGCGATGCGCCACGAATTGCTCGTTCCCGCACCGCTCAGCCGCTTCGTCGAGCATTTGCTTGAAAAGCGGCGTATAGAACGCCAAGTCGTCGCGCGAGAGATCGAAGCGGATATAATCAGCCACGTGCCAAAGGACGTGCTCATTCGTCTCTTCGTCGGTGTAATCATACAAGATGCGTTCGCCATAGCGCACCACATAACGCAGTAAAGCCCATTCGAACGACTCGAAAGGTGAACGCTTCGGACGGACAGGCACTACTGGAACCACAGGCGCCACGCTTTCAGAAGGCATCACTTCATCTGGCAACAAGGGTTCGGAAGGAGCTTCTTCTTCCAGCGGGACGGCGGGCGGCATGTCCATCGGAGCCGTGCTTTCCGTCGCCGTTCCTTGTGCAGGCGGTGTCGCGTTCGTCTCTTTTTCCAATTTGGCGAGGCGCACTTTATTGACTTCGTTTAGCACGACTTGCTCGTCGATTTCCATCTTCGCGCTGCATTCGCGGATGTAAATCGTCCGGGTGATGTCGTTCTGGACGATGGCAATGGTGCGGATGATATCGCCAATCAATGCCGCCCGCTTCACGGGATCGTTGCCCGCATCGTCGAGCAAGAGCTGCGTCTTGAAGCGGATGAAATCAGTCTCGTGCTGGCGGATAAACTCGGCAAACTCGCTGGCGCTATGCGAACGGGCGAACGAATCCGGATCTTCTCCATCAGGGAGCAGCACCACTTTCACGTTCATGCCCTCTTCCAAGAGCAAATCGATGCCTCGGATAGCCGCTTTGATGCCGGCCGCGTCGCCATCATACAAGACGGTGATATTATTCGTAAACCGATGTATCAAGCGGATTTGCCCATGTGTCAAGGCGGTTCCTGAAGAGGCTACTACGTTTTCAACGCCCGCTTGGTGCATCGAGATCACGTCTGTATAGCCTTCGACGAGGAAACAGCGGTCGGCCTTCACGATGGCTTGCTTGGCAAAATAAATACCATACAACTCGTTGCTCTTATGGTAGATTTCACTCTCGGGCGAATTGACGTACTTGGCCGTCTTCTCGTCCTTCTTCAAGACGCGCCCGCCGAAAGCCACTACTTTGCCACTGAGCGAATGAACCGGGAAGATCACTCGTCCCCGGAAGCGGTCGCTCACCCGTCCGTCGTCGTAGGCAATAATCAATCCCGTCTTCTCCAGGTATTCTTTCTTATAACCTCGTTTAAGCGCCTCTTGGTAAAGCGCATCGCGCTGCTCGAGGCTATAGCCCAACTGGAACTTCCGAATAGTGTCTTCTCGGAAACCCCGTTCGGCAAAATAACGCATGCCGATGTTCCGCCCGTCGATATGTTCGTGGAGCATCGAAGTAAAGTATTGTTGCGCCCACGCATTGACGATAAAAAGGCTTTCGCGCTCGCTCCGGATCTGCTTTTCGCGGTCGGTCAGTTCGCGCTCATGGATTTCGATGTTGTATTTCTTAGCTAAATAACGCAAGGCATCCAAGTAGCCCATTTGCTCGTGCTTCATGATGAAATGCACGGCCGTCCCGCCTTCGCCGCACGCGAAGCATTTGCAAATGTTCTTGGCGGGCGAGACGTAGAACGACGGCGTCTTGTCGTCGTGGAAAGGACAAAGCCCCACATAATTCACGCCCCGTTTGCGAAGCGTGACGAAGTCGGACACCACGTCTACAATGTTCGCGGCGTCCAATATGCGGTCTATTGTCGGTTGGTCTATCATGCTTTATTCTCAATTATCATATAAAAAGCACACAGATAACACAGATTCGACAGATTTTCACAGATTCTTTTCCAAAGGACAACTTTCTTCCTTATCAATCTGTGGTCATCCATTTAATCTGTGTCATCTGTGTGCTATTTTTCTTTTTCCTAAAAAACGGAAGCAAATGTACGATAATTTCGGCGATTTATTATATGTTTGCAGAGAAAACAAACGAACATCCAATTGGAAATAAACGAACATTTAATCGAATTGTCACATGAATAAGCTGATTCTATCTTTCTTACTTGGCTTCGCGTGTCTCGTCCAAGCAGCCGCACAGGATTTTGCCTTGCCGAAAATCCCGGACACTCTGCGCACGCCCGACGAACGCGCGTCTTATCTCGTCGCCCATTATTGGGACGAATTTCCGTTTGCCGACAGCGTGCAATACATGAACCGAGTGGCAGACATCGAACAGGCGGTGGTAAACTACATTGACCTTTTCCGCCTCGTCCCAACTGAAGAGGCGACACGTTCGCTGACAAACGTGATGCAGCAGGCGTCCGTCTCGCTCAACGGACTTTACTTTTTTTACAACACCTTCGAAAAATACCTCTACGACTTGGCTTCACCCATGCGGAATGAGGCGTGGTTCATCCCGGTCTTGGAACAGATGGTGGCTTCTCCCCGCCTCTCGGCAGACGATAAAATCCGACCCACGATGTTGCTCGAATCGGTCATGAAAAACCGGGTCGGCTCGACGGCAGCCGATTTCACCTACACGTTGGCCGACGGGACGCAGCACACACTCCATGCACTACCGTCCGCACAAACGCTTCTCCTTTTCTTCGACCCCGAATGCGACGAATGCCACGCCCTTATCGAAGCTTTGAGCCACGACGAGGCGTTGAATAGCCAGATTGAAGCCGGAAAACTCTCGGTCCTGGCTGTCTATCCCGGCGAAAATATCCGTTATTGGAAGACCATGCAAGCCAACATGCCGAAGAATTGGACCATCGCCTACGACGCTTCCCAGCAAATCTATGCGCAAGCATTGTATGAAATCCTCGGTTTTCCTTCGCTTTATCTGCTGGACGCAGAGAAAAAGGTCGTCTTGAAAGATACGACGCCCGAGAAACTCCATCAAGCATTCCTGCATCCATAACTGACAAACGCACAAACGACGTTGTCAATTCATCATTTCACGTTCTTAATTCTCCATTTCACCATTATGAATATACTGATTCTAAATGCCAGTCCGCGAAAAAAAGGAAACATCGCCCGCCTGCTGGACATTGTCCGCGAAGAGGCGGAACAGAAAGGGGCGAACGTCACGATGCTACAAGTAAACGACCTGCACGTCCATCCTTGCACTGGCTGCATGGCGTGCCGCACACGCCGGAAATGCGTACTTCCGGCAGACGACTCGCTTACGGTATTGCAGAAGATAAAGGAATGCGACGCGCTCGTGATTGGCGCACCGTGCTACTGGGGCAATATGCCGGGAACGCTGAAAATACTCTTCGACCGCCTTGTCTATGGATTGATGGGCGAATCTCCGCGTGGCATTCCAGTGCCGCTTCTCCGCGGGAAACGGGCGATGATCATCTCGACCTGCACCACGCCTTTCCCATTTAACATCTGGTTTCATCAATCACGTGGGACAATCCGCGCCGTGCGTGAAATTCTCAAATGGAGTGGCTTCCGCATCGTTTCTACGTATGAACGCGGAGGCACCCGCATGCAACCGCTCACCGAAAAAGACTTGGAGCGATTCCGGAAGCGGGCACGGAAGTTATTTTGAAAACGCAATCCTATTTTATGAATCGTTGTTGCACTTGAGCCACCAACGCGGCAATTTCCTCTTTCGTAATCGTACTCCGCTCCTCTTTATCGTACAAGAAAAGGAGTACAAGGGTGCCGTCCTCCTCTTCAATTTTATAGGCGAACGTGATGACCCGCGCGCCGTGGCTCTTTCCTTTGTGTTTGCTCGCAATGGCCATCCGCACTTTCCGCACACCGCCGCCTAAATCAGCACCAAGATAAGGATTGGCGTGAAGTTCTTCTCCCAATTTCTTCAAATCTTGTTTCAAAGACTTGTAACGCTTCGACAAACGCTTAACCTCTCGAAGGAAAGACCGTTCCGGAATTATCTCATAACTCATCTAACCACTCCTCCAATGTTTTTTGTTTCCGTCCTTCTTTCTTCGCCGTATAAAACTCGGTCAAGCCTTCGCGAATGCCGTTCAGGATTTCCTCTTTCGAGATGTATTTCACCTCGTCCTCAGCCACTTTATTCGTATTACGAGCTTCAGAAAGGATACGTGTTAATGCACGTTTCACCTGTTCCAATACTCTCACATCGTCCGTTTCCAAGATATCGCGCACCAACTCAACGCGCAACGCATCTGCATTCATCGTTCCCATCGTTTTCTCCTTATTTATAATTTGTGGGTAAAGATACGCATTATTTCACACGCTAAGGGCATATAACAGCAAAAAACATTCTATATTACTTCTATTTTTCCATCAAATATTATATGTTAGCGTGAGCCATGCCACACGGGCATCGCGGTTCCGCTTTTGCGTCATCTGCATGGATTCCATATCAATCAGGGTGATTTCCTCCAGCGAATCGAAGAGATTGTTGATGCTTAGGTTCGCACAAAGCCGTTTCTGAAGGAAATATTGCGAGAGACCGGCATTGACGGTATAGCGATGCTTGATTTTTCCCTGCGCGGTGAGCTGGTCGGTGATGTAGAAGCCATCGATTTGCAACGTCGTAGTAGGCGTGAGACGGAACTCGACGTTTCCTTTCACGTCTCCACACCAGAGGGATTTCTTCGCATCGTACCCAATCGTACGCCCGTCAATTTCATCGCGATAGACATCGCCCGCCACGCCAATGGTCAGGAAATGCCAAGGCTGCCAACTGGCCGAAAGGTCGAACCCGACAGTCTGGCTATTTCCGGCGTTCGTCTTTTGCCACACAGTCTCCTCGCCCATCTGTTGCGCCATTTCCACAATCCGGTTCGTCCGGTTGCGGTAATACAATGCCGGCGCGAGGCGGAAATATGGCAATGCAAACTGGTAATTCAATTCTATCGTGTGCACATATTCATCCTTCAGGGCCGGATTGCCCAGAAACACATGCGTCGCGTCGCTATTGTCGAGGAACGAACAGAGCTCTGAGCCCAGCGGACGGATGACGCGCTGCTGATACGAAAGGCTCCATTGATGTCCCTGCGCAGGATGATAAGCTAACCGAAGATGCGGATAGAGGTGGAAATAGGAATGCTCGGCAGAAGAGGAATTTCCCTCCGTTGTAGGCAACTGCTCGTCCATCTCCCGGCGATTAAATTCAGCCTGCACGCCCAGCTCCGCTTCCCACGTCTCGCCCTTCTTTTCCAACGCCGCAAAGAGCAAATGGAGCGAACGGCGATAATCGTATTGGTAAATCTTCGCCTCGGTCGGGAGCCAAGCGTCCCCTTGCTTGGCATTCACATCGTTGCGATACGACTCCATCGTCTGACGGCCTATGTATCCCGCAAGCAAAGCATAGCCATCGGAAAAAGGATAGGTAAGCTTTGCTTCCCAGAAATAGTTGTGTTTGTCGTGGTTGATAAACTGATTGTCTTCCGCCACAATCGCCGCCGTCTGGGGATTTTCGTTCTTATAGTCGTTGTCCTCGTCGTAAAGGAAGTCATTGTAATTGAAACGCATGGAGAATAAGCCTGCCGCACGAAGGCGATGCTTCCAATACACTTCCGCCGCATAGGCATTCTGGCGCTGGTCGTTATACCGGTTGCGGATGACGTGCTTCATCTGTTCGCCCGCCGGGTTGAATACTTGGTTGTTAATTCTACCATAACGGCTGTAACTCATGCTATGAAACAGGCCATACGCGCCCAACAAATCCCGTTCGGAAAGGTCATAACTCACCGACAAATCAGCCAAATGTATATCCGGACGGGCGTCGGCATTGTTATTCATAACTTGCGTATTTTGTTTTGACGCCGTGGTTTTGCTGAATGACCGTTGTCGATATTCCCGACGATAGTTATATTTTGCCGTGATATGAAAGCGTCCTGGATTCAAATTCAGGACTGCGCCCGCGTTGTAACGTTCATGCCATCCAGCGCCCACGGTGAGGCTCAACGGAGAATCCACGGCTGGTTCAGACGAGAAATTCAGCAGACCCGCGTCGCCATCGGGCACTTGGTCGATTCTCGGCATCTGGCTTAGCGCAATCCGGTTGAAAAACAACGAAGGGAGTTGGATCAACACATCGCCGCTATACTCTTCCAGCAATCCGTAGGGAACGCCATTGATCCGCATGCCCGTTTTCGTCGAACCACGGAAAAGGACGCCTCCCTCAATATCCGTCACTACGGAAGGAAGTTGCCGGAATGCTTCTGCCATACTCACGCTTGCACTGCTGAGTTGGTCTTCGACACGCAATTGCCGCACCGTCCCGCCGCTTAATCCGGATAAATACCGGCCCCAGACTTCCACATCATGAATCGTACGCACCGTATCCGCCGGTTCTTGCGCATACAGAAAAGGAATATATCCCAGAAGGAATAAAAACAAATATCCAACCCGCTTCATTGCTCGTGTTATTTATGAATTATTATTACGTTTAAGAATTTGCATAAAAAAAGTCTGTATGTAAAATGCATACAGACTGTCCTTGGTTTTCTTCACCTTTCGCTGTAAATTCTGATACTTATGCAGCCGGTGTAGCTTCTGTAGTAACCGCAGCAGAATCAGTGGCAGCTGTAGCTGTCGTGTCTGCAGGGGCAACAGCTGTTGTATCTGCCGGTGCTTCTACAGTTGTAGTTTCTGTTTCTGCCGGAGTAGCTGTTGTAGACTCACTTGTCTTACTACCACAAGATGTAAATGATACGGCTGCCATAACAGCAGCGAAAGCAACTAACTTTTTCATTGTGTTCTAAAATTAAACGGTCTATAATTTATGTTCCTTTAAAAAACGGTGCAAAGGTAATACCTAATTTTATATGTTGTACAACATATTCTCGTTTTTTTTCTGAAAAAATTTTGCTGCTTCGCTTTTAACAGAGGCTGAAAAGTGAATTCCAATCCGTCATACTTGCGTATAAAGGAACCGTTTGATGCTCTTCTTGGGTGTCTTTTCGAACTCGTTCGGATAGAGTTTCAGTTGCGACACGGCTTCGTAGGGCGCCAACAGTTTATTCAGTTCCAAACGGGTACGCTCCAGCAATGCGGGAAGTTCTTCGACGGAAATGCCTGCACGGTCTGCCGCATCGAAATCCGGATAGACCAATCCGACCAGCTTGCCCTCCTTTTCCAGAATCAGGCTTTCCAAGACGAACGGGAGGTTGTTCAGTTTGGATTCGATCTCCTCCGGATAGATGTTCTGCCCGTTCGAACTGAGGAGCATCGTTTTGCTCCGTCCGCGGATATAGATGCGGTTCTGGGCGTCGATCGTACCCAAATCGCCGGTCTTCAGCCAGCCGTCTTCGGTAAAGGCATTGCGCGTGGCCTCTTCGTTCTTGTAATATCCTTTCATGACGTTCTCGCCCCGTACTTGGATTTCACCCACTTGATGATATGGGTCTTCCGAATCGATGCGTACTTGCATAATACCTTTCAGCACCTGCCCGCAAGAAGTAAGCACATACTCCCGATGATTATCATAACTAATCAAGGGACCGCACTCCGTCATGCCATAGCCGATCGTGAACGGGAAGCGTATCTCATATAGAAAATCGGCGACCTCTTGGTTCATCGCCGCGCCACCAACAATCACTTCCCGGAAATTTCCACCCAACGCGTCCGTCAATTTCTGCCGGATCTTCCGATAAAGCAGCCGATTGATGCCTGGAATTTGCCGAATGATCCGCACACTTCGCTTCGAGAGCACGGGGAGCAACATCTTCTTGTAAATCTTTTCCAGAATCAACGGCACGGTCAAGATCAGATGCGGTTTCACATCCGCGAATGCCTTCAATAAGATTTTAGGAGAAGGAAGCTTTCCCAACAAATAGACATGCGCCCCAAAGGCCATCGGCACCAAGAAATTGAACGCACAACTATAGGCATGGGCCAAAGGAAGGAAGCACAATTCCCGCTCGCCGCGGAAAAGGATGTCGAGTGTCCGGGCATACGTCACGTTTCCAGCCAGGTTATTGCCCGTCAGCATCACGCCTTTGCTGAATCCGGTCGTACCCGAAGTATAATTCAGGAGCACGACTTGGTCGTTGTCTTGCTTTACATATATAATATGCTCCTTTCGGAAACCATCGGGATAACGACGCGCGAAAAGGGCATCGAGCTCTTCTTGCTGGACGACTTTTTGCCGCCTTAAGGAAAGCGTTCGGAAATCGCCCAACGAGAATACAGCTTGGAGGGCGGGCATTTTCTCTTCGTCCAGCGTCTCCCAACTGCGTTCGCTGGCAAACAGCAGGCGCGATTCGGAATGATTCACGATATGCTGCACATCGTTCGGGTTGAAGTCGGAAAGGATAGGCACAATCACCGCCCCGTAGGTGACGACGGCCATATACACGACGCACCAATGGGCGCAATCCTTGCCTATCAGCGCGATTTTATCGCCCTGTTGGATGTCGTACATCTCGAACAAAATATGCAAACGGGCAATATGGCGGGCGACGTCGGCATACTTCATCGCCTCCTTTTCGCCGTAATTCGTCAATGCGGGAAGGTCCCAATTCTCCCGGAAACTTTGTTCATATAACTGGATAAAGTTCTCTTGTATCATAATCATCGTTTATTTTTCTGTTGGAATCGAAATGCTGGCAAAGCCTATCCGTTCATAGGCATCTGCCGTCCCGTACTCAAATAACAATCCGACACGCGAATTTGTTAACTGCACCAAATCTGAATAGGCGGCCGGACCGTCGTAAACCGGGAGGCTCTCGCACCATGTCTGCCCGTTGTCCCGGCTAATTTTCACCGTCATCTTCTCCCGTTTTTCCGTCGAAGCGGGATTCGAAAAGAGTAACGTCGTGCTGTTTTGCCCTTCGCGTTGCAGGTTCAGCGTACTTCCTTGGCAGACGGGTTCGATGAGTTCGGGGAGATAATCCATCCGCGTCCACGACGCGCCGCCGTCACGGCTCAATGCATACGCCCGGCCGAGGCTTTCCGTCCGGTTGTAATTTCGCATGTTGAGCATCAATGGCCCGTCCGCCCGCTCGACCAAGCCACATTCATTTCCGCCGCCCTCCTCGACCGTGCCGCCCAGCGTCCACGTCTCGCCGCCATCGTCCGAATAAAAGCAATGGGCATAATAGATAGCGGAAGGGACGACACTATGGTTGGCAGGAACGACCAGTCGCCCGGCATGTTCGCCCGCCTGGAGCTGAAGTCCGTGGCAAGGTCCCGTCGCATACCAACCCCATTCCGGGCAGTTCACCGAAGCGGTAATCTCGCGCGGGGCGGACCACGTTCGGCCGTCGTCGTCGGAATAAAGCGTATACACGTGCCGCTTATCCCGGCTCTCTCCGGAGATGAGCTGCGATTCGCGGTCCTCCGCCCGGTTCCAGCAGACAATTAAATGGATGCGCCCGGTGCGACGGTCGACGATTGGCACGGGGTTTCCGCACACATCTTCGCCCGCGTCCCAAACGACCTGGAGCGGTTCCCACGACGTACCATCGTCCGCCGAACGCCGCAGCACGACGTCGATATTCCCCGTATCGGCGCAGTTGTCCTTGCGCCCCTCCGCGAAAGCCAAAAGCGTCCCCTTTTCCGTGCGGACGATGGCCGGAATGCGGAAACAGGCATAACCGTCAGTTCCCCGTTCGAATACGGTGATTATTTCCGTTTGCGCCTGTAAAACAGTTGAAATACAACTATAAAATAGCGCAATTACAACGATAAATATTTTTTCTTGCTTCATCATCTTCCTTTTTTAGGGGTGAAATTTCCGAGAAAGCCTATCCTCTTCGATTTTACCGTTTCTCGAAACGAGATGCTTTCAAATCGTTGATTTTATCGTTTCTCGGTGCGAGAAAGTCCCAAATCACCGATTTTTCCGTTTCTCGCGCCGAGAAAACTCAAAATAATCAATTTGTAAAGCTCTCGGATCGAGAAACATTAAAATGATTCATTTAATACCTTCTCGCTAAATTTTGATACCAAAATCACGATTTTACTTCCTTTTTATCATCTTCCTTCTTTAAATCCGGATAGCTGATGCGCGTATGGTACATGATCTTGAGCTTCTCGATAAAGACGCGCTTCACGGATTCCACATCGCGGAACGTCATCGGCGCATTCTTCAGCAGGCCGTCGGCTATCTGCGTGTCGATAATCTTGTTGACGAGCTGGCTGATACTCTCCTCCGTATGTTCTTTGAGGCTGCGCGAAGCGGCTTCGACGGAATCGGCCATCATGACGATTGCGGTCTCTTTCGTGAACGGATTCGGGCCTGGATAGGTGAAGAGCGAATCGTCTACCGGGCGGTCCGGATACTGGTTCTTATAGGAATTGTAGAAATACTTCGCCTTGCCGCGCCCGTGGTGCGTGCGGATGAAATCGATGATTTCTTTCGGGAGTCCCGCTTTCTCGGCAATCTTGACGCCTTCGGTCACGTGGCTGATGACGCGCTGGGCGCTCTCTTCGAACGAAAGGGCGCTGTGCGGGTTCACCTGATTCTGGTTTTCCGTAAAATAGAGCGGGTTCGACATCTTGCCAATATCATGGTACATCGCGCCTGTGCGGACCAGCTGGGCATTCGCGCCGATACGGCTGGCAGCTTCGGAGGCGAGAATAGAGACCTGCAAGGAGTGTTGGAACGTTCCCGGGCACGTCTCGCTCAGTTTCTTCAGCACATCATTATTTATATTGGATAGTTCGACCAGCGTGATGGGCGAAATGTACCCAAACACCTTCTCCAGTATATAAACCAACAAGTAAGCAAAGGTCAGGAGGATAAAGTTGATGCCGAAATAAAGCATCATGACCCAATGGATCTTGTTCAAATCCGCATCTTGATACAGCACCAACCCGATGTAAGAAAGCGCATACGAGAGAAAGACGAAGAAGGCGCAACGGATGAGCTGCGAACGCTCTGAAAGGTCTTTCAGGCTAAAGGTCACAACCATGCCCGCTATGATTTGCAAAATCAGGAACTCGTGCGGGAATTGTGCCATTACCGAACAAATCAGTACCGTCACGAGATGTGTAAACAACGCCGTGCGCGAATCGAAGAAGGTGCGGACCACGATCGGCGAAATGGCAAACGGGATAATATACAGGCTAAAAAGATTATAGGCCGCACATACTTCGGTCAGTAAAACCGGAACAAAGATACAACAGACCAAAAAGAGCGTATTGCGCCGCTTAAACAAAATCTTCCGACGGAAAGAGAAAAGATAAAGCCAATAGCAGAAGAGCAAGCCAAAGACCAGCGTCACCTGCCCGGCCAACATCAGGTTGTGCCGTTGGTTTCCGCCCGATTGCGATTCATAAATGATTTTCAACGAACGGAGCACGTTGTAGGTATGCGGCGTGACGATTTCGCCCCGGTCGACAATGCGCTCGCCCGCCTGGATGATGCCGGAGGATATCGGCACGCTTTGGATCAATTCATTGCGGACTTTATCCGACGTAGCGGCGTCGTAGGTCACGTTCTCGACGAGATAGTTGTTGATGTCGCACGATTGGAGCAGCGAGCGGTTCAAGTTCGCCGGGCAATTATTAATGATAAACTCGTAGGCCGTCTTAACGGTAAACAAATCGGAGACGTAATGCGGAGACGAAAGCGTGTTCCGTATCAAATTGATCTGCGAATACTGCTCCGTGTGAAGCTTCTCCCAATCTTGCGACGAGACGATGCCGCTCGTGTAGAGTTGTTGCAGCATCCGCTCGATATATTGCATATAGGCCGACGTGACGCGATGCTTCAATTGCGCGTTATAATCAGCCCGGAGCTTATCGATTTGGGAAACCTCGATATCCGGATTCACCCGGTAATAGGGTTGAAACTTCTTGAGGACACTGTCCTGTTCCGCTTTTACCTGTTCCTCGGCCTTATAGACGGGGAAATTGGTGGAAGCCGTCAGCAAGCCGTAACGCCACGGTTTCCCTTCGTAAAACTGATACTTAAACTTGCCTTCGCGCGGAAAAAAGTACGAAAGCAAGACCGCTGCCACGATAAAATAAATGGCGGGATGTACGTTGTAATTTTTGATGCTCATTGCGATTATTCGTTTGATGGGCGAAATGTACGCAAAAAAGTTTATTAACCGAAAAAAAAGGCGTACTTTTGCGCGCATTATTATTCAATTAGTATAAAATTATGACGGAAAGAAAAGTTAGAGTCCGGTTTGCACCCAGTCCGACGGGTGCGTTGCATATCGGAGGAGTTCGTACAGCGTTATACAATTATTTATTTGCCAAGCAGCACGGCGGCGAGTTGATCCTCCGCATCGAGGATACCGATTCGCAGCGTTTTGTGCCGGGAGCAGAAGAGTATATCATCGAAGCGCTCACTTGGTTGGGTATTCATTTCGACGAAGGGGTTGGCTTCGGCGGGAATTTCGGTCCGTATCGCCAAAGCGAACGCCGGGATATTTACAAACAATATGTGAAACAGTTGTTAGATTCCGGTCATGCGTACATCGCGTTCGATACGCCGCAAGAGCTCGAAGCGAAGCGCAAGGAGATCCCGAATTTCCAATACGACGCGTCGACGCGTATGCAGATGCGCAATTCGCTTACGCTTTCGGCCGAGGAAACGCAAACATTGATCGACGCCGGACAGCAATACGTCGTCCGCGTGAAGATTGAACCGAACGAGGATGTGCACGTGCACGACTTGATCCGCGGCGAAGTAGTCATCAATTCATCGGTATTAGACGACAAAGTGCTCTACAAATCGGCCGACCAACTGCCGACGTACCACTTGGCCAATATCGTAGACGACCATTTGATGGAAGTTTCGCACGTGATCCGCGGCGAGGAATGGCTCCCCAGCGCGCCGCTCCACGTATTATTATATCGTTACTTCGGCTGGGCAGACACGATGCCTGAGTTCGCCCACCTTTCCTTATTATTAAAGCCGGAAGGAAACGGCAAGCTCTCGAAACGCGATGGCGACCGCTTGGGCTTCCCTGTTTTCCCGTTGGAATGGCACGATCCGAAGACGGGCGACGTCTCTTCAGGGTATCGCGAGAGCGGTTATCTGCCGGAAGCGGTCGTCAATTTCTTGGCACTGTTGGGCTGGAATCCGGGCAACGACCAAGAAGTGATGAGCATGGACGAATTGATCCGTTCCTTCAACCTCTCGCATTGCAGCAAGAGCGGGGCGAAGTTCGACTACGAAAAGGCCAAATGGTTCAACCATCAATACATCCAACTGAAGGACAACAAGGAGATCGCCGCCCTCTTCATGCCTACGCTTGAAGCCCATGGCATCCACGCCGACCCGGCTTATGTGGAAAAAGTCGTGGCGATGATGAAGGGACGCGTCAGCTTCATCAAAGATTTGTGGGAAGCCTCCTCTTTCTTCTTTGTCGCTCCTACGGAATACGACGAAAAGACGCGTAAGAAACGCTGGAAAGAGGATAGCGCGGCACAACTCACGGAACTCATCGAAGTCCTCCGCGCACACGAGCCGTTCGACATCGAAAGCACCGAAAACGACGTCAAGGCTTGGATCGAATCGAAAGGTTACCATTTGGGGAATATCATGAATGCGACCCGCCTCGCACTCGTAGGCGAAGGGAAAGGCCCGCACATCTTCGATATTACAGAAGCGCTGGGCAAGGAGGAATCCATCCGCCGTATCCAGCGGGCTATCGATATCTTGAAATAAAAGCAGGATGTATAGTTTATTAATGCACTTCTTCGCGTGGGTGATGCGTTTCATCGCCCTGTTCAACCGGAAAGCGCGGCTGATGACAGCCGGACAGCGACAAACGGAACGCATCCTGCGCGAAGGAATCCAACAGGGCGAGAAATACATCTGGTTTCACGCCGCTTCGCTGGGCGAGTTCGAGCAAGGCCGTCCCATGATGGAGCAAATCAAAGCAGCCTATCCGCAATACAAATTGTTGCTGACGTTCTTCTCGCCCTCGGGTTACGAGGTGCGCAAGCATTACGCAGGGGCGGACGTGATTTGCTATCTCCCGTTCGACACGCCGGGACGCGTGCACCGTTTCCTCGATTTGGCACGTCCCGTCGCAGCGGTCTTTATCAAGTACGAGTTCTGGGGGAATTACCTGAAAGGATTGAAAGAGCGGAACATTCCGGTCTTCATCATTTCCTCCATCTTCCGCCCGACGCAACTCTTCTTTCAATGGTATGGCACGCCTTACCGCCGGATGTTGCATTATTTCACGTACATCTTCGTACAAGACACACGCTCCGAAGAGCTCTTGCGACAATTCGGTATCACGAACGTGACCGTCACCGGCGATACGCGTTTCGACCGTGTGCTGGATATTCAGCGTGCCGCCCAGGAAGCGCCGCTCGTTGATGCCTTCGTGCATGATGAAACCGGGAAGAAACATTTTACACTCGTGGCCGGCAGTTCATGGCCACAGGACGAAGCCTTCCTCCTGCCCTACTTCAACGCGCATCCGGAACTGAAGCTCGTCATTGCCCCGCACGAAATCCACGAAAGCCATCTGGCAGCCATCGAACGTGCGTTGACGCGCCCCGCCGTCCGCCTGTCCCAGGTAAAAGACACATCGGATGTACAAGGAAAGGATTGCCTGATTATCGATTGCTTCGGCTTGCTCTCGTCCATCTACCGCTACGGCGAAGTGGCGTATGTGGGCGGCGGATTCGGGGCAGGCATCCACAACACGCTGGAAGCAGCCGTCTATGGCGTCCCCGTCCTGTTTGGTCCGAACTTCCAGAAGTTCAAGGAAGCTAAAGACCTCATCGCGACAGGAGGAGGCATCTCCGTCGCCAACGGCCAAGCGTTTACCGAACAAATGGACCGCTTCCAAGCCGACGCGAAAGCCCTCGACACTGCCGGGAAAGCCGCCGGCGATTTCGTTCGCCAACACGCAGGCTCGACCGCCCGCATCCTGCCTGCCATCATGAAGCGAATCGATTAAAGTATTTGAACACAGAGATACAGAAGGCACGGAGCTTTTAAGTTAAGGCTCTGTGCCTTTCTCATTTTTAAAAAGAAGCTTTTCCATCGCGCAAACATTTTATCCACCTCTTCTTGCGTACAAACTCCACTTGCTTCCGATTCGCGGATAATGCGTTCCAGATCGGCTTCTGTTTCACATCTTTCAGCAGGGAAAGGTGCATCGAGCAAGAAATTCCGTGCTTCAAGGGACTGGGCATATTCCTTGTCGAAATGCGCATAAGCAAAAGCCTTCGCCTTTCGGTAGCGTTCGCCAAACCGTTCATAAGTTTTATCGAACGGAACATTCGTTGTAGAATGTATGTAAGATGCGGTGGGTTCTTTAGCTTTCATTTTATTCATCTTTTTATGTAGTATGCAAAGGTATGGATTTCTTGCTAAAAAAATCCCTGCCGCTGTTAAAAACTTGGCAGGGACTTAAAAACACCATAAGAAGAGAGCTAACTTTTAGCGAACATTATAATCACCCATGACCGTAACGTTCGGAATCAAAGTATTAGCATCAATCGTAGCTTGTCCACCCTTTATAGCCAAGAATGCAAATCCGACAAAAGGTAATACAGTAAGCCCCAATCCAATGCCCAAACCTAAAGCCAAACCTAACTTCTTTTGTCCTTCTTGTTCTACGACACCGTTCAAGGAAATGTTCTGCCCGTCAGCCGCTGTAGTCGAAACACAGGTAACACTCACATAACCCGCTTTTCCGCAACCTCTTGCTTTTTGTTTGTTCACTTGAAGCGCAACTGATTCGCCTCGCTTAATTAATAATTTTCCATCCGGACTGTACACATCGTTGTCTACCACAGCAGTAGGAGTAGCCTTTCCTTTGCTGCTCGCAGAAGACATCAATCGTACAGACAGAGTTGTTCCACGCTTCAAGTTGTAATCAGGTACAACTGCAAACAGATCTGCACAAAGCATTAAAAACGCCATAAAAATGGCCAAGAACCTTTTAGGTAACATAATAAATAGTTTTTTGCCTCCCTGCTCCCTCCGTTCGGCGTAAATAAATAAAAAGGTGTGGGAACTGTATTAATTTTACCTTGTTATTAGGCTCTCGCATTGCCTTTAGGATAGATAAAATCAACAGCTACCCACACCGATAAGATATAGCATTCCCTCTGTCCGAGAGATACTAATCAAATGATGCGGGTGCCATTGAGTTATCTTCATCCTAATTATTAAACTTGCGAGATTCAATAACAGAAGATAATCTCAATAACACCTTACGTTAATAAATAAGCAACCCTTAGCAAGCCCCAACCCGATGGGACTCATGGGTCACGCCGCAAAGGTACGAAACTTTATTTTAATAGATGCAAATTTTCTGGGAAGATTTTTTATGCTGTATAACATTTACACCATACCCAATATGTTTTATTAGTGAAAGTAGCCCCATTTCCTCCGGGATTTGGGGCTTTTCCAAATAAAATACAGTCTTATTTGAGAGACCCCAAAACCGCCTCGTGGAGTCCGGCAGCCACATCGGCCAGCAAACGGCGGAGCAAATCAATCAATTCATATTTAGACGTAGATCGCATCGTGTTCTAAATTTTGGCGGAAAAGCTGGCGCATGTGTTCATGCAATGTAATCAAATCGACTTTCACCTGGAAAAGCCGTTCCAATTCTTCCTTGATGGTCATATAAATACGGAAAGTCGTCTTGCGCAGCTGGATACAGACGTCGATATCGCTGCCGGGCTGTTGCTCGCCGCGTGCCGTCGAGCCCACCAGCGCCAATTTCTCGATGCCATACTTCTCGCCCTCCTTATTCTTGAAGTCGCGAAGGATGTTCACCACTTCCGCCGTCGTTTTCATATCCTGTTGGGTTTTCATTGCATGATTCGTCTTTAAACCTTTGCAAAATTACCTATTTCTATGAAAAAATCCAGGCGTTCTCCCCCAAATTTTAGTTTGAAAAACGTGGGAAATGGTCGCGGGTCGAGCAAATTCCATTTCCAACGCGATTGGAAGCCCATTTCCGACGGAAATTCCATTTCCAACGCGGTTGGAAGCCCATTGCGTGGGCGCAATTCCATTTCCAACGTGATTGGAAGCCCATTGCGTGGGCGCAATTCCATTTCCAACGCGATTGGAAGGCCATTTCCGTCGGAAATTCCATTTCCAACGCGGTTGGAAGCCTTTTGCGTGGACGCAATGGCATTTCCAACGTTTTTGAAGGCCAAATTCCTCAATAAAATCTAAAGACAGAACCCGAAGGAAGGCATTTCGCGGACCATCGAGGAAATGATTACGCTGGATTCATGCGTTCAATCCCCCGTTTTTCATTGTCCATTGTTCATTGTTAATTATTAATTCTTCCGCGTCACTTTCCCATCGCGCAGCCAATATTCCTCGCCGCCTTCGGGACAGGTGGCACGGCCGTCGGCATCAAATTCCAACCGCCAGCCGCGTTCACTCACCCACCCGATTTGCCGCGCAGGATTGCCCACGACCAGCGCGTAGGGCGGGACGTCGTGCGTCACCACCGCGCCGGCTCCGATCAGGGCATAACGGCCTATCGTGTGGCCGCATACGATGGTCGCATTAGCGCCGATGCTGGCTCCGCGTTCGACGCGCGTCTCGCGAAACTGGTCCTTGCGGGAGATGGCGCTGCGGGGATTGAGGACGTTCGTAAAGACGCAACTCGGACCGAGGAACACGTCGTCTTCGCACGTGACGCCGGTGTAGACCGAGACGTTGTTCTGGATCTTCACCCCGTTCCCGATGCGTACGCCGGGCGAAATCACCACGTTCTGCCCGATGCTGCAATGCGCGCCCACTGTGCAGCCGGTCATGAGGTGCGAGAAATGCCACACGCGCGTGCCTTCGCCGATCGTGCAGCCGGGGTCGACTACCGCCGTGGGGTGTATTTCATACGTTTCCATATTTCACAGATTACTTATAGATTAAGAAGATGGTGGGCTTTTTGTCCAGATCCGGGAGCTTGCCGGCCCATTCCTTGACGGGGCGTGTGCGGACAAACTCGTCGGCGCAAGTGAGGTTTGAGGCAATGCAGAGTTTCGTCGACGGGCGGCAGAGCTTGATGAGCTCTTCGGCTAATTTGCGGTTGCGGTAAGGCGTCTCGATGAAGAGCTGTGTTTGGTTCTCGGAATAGATCCGCCCTTCGAGCCGCTTGATGGTTGCCATGCGCTCACCCGCCTCGATGGGCAGATAACCATGGAACGCAAAGCTTTGCCCATTAAAACCAGAAGCCATAACAGAAAGGAGAATCGACGAAGGCCCCACGAGCGGCACCACCGGATAACCTTTCCGCTGGGCGAGGGCGACCACGTCCGCACCCGGATCGGCCACCGCCGGACAACCCGCTTCGGAGATGACGCCTACCGGTTCGCCCGCAGCCAGCGGCTTCAGGTAGCCCGAGACCTGCTCTGGCGACGTATGCTTGTTCAATTCATAGAAAACCAGGTCGTCAATCACGATGCTGGGTTCGACCTTTTTCAGGAAACGGCGGGCCGTGCGGACATTCTCGACGATAAAATGCCGGATGCCCAAGATGACGTCCCGATTATAGTCCGGCAAGACGCGACGCAGTTCCGTATCGCCCAAAGTAACCGGAATAAGAAAGAGTGATGCTTGCATATCTTGTATTTTTGTGCAAATGTAGTTACTTTTGCCGAAAAGATTTCAAAGAAATGGCACTTCCAGTAGATTTTATCGCCCGCACACGGGCACTTTTAGGCGAAGAGTACGAGAAATTGGCAGAGGCATTGGCCGGCGAAGCGCCCACGAGCATCCGGTTGAACCCGCGCAAAGGCCTCACGGTGGAGGCGGAACGGGTACCCTGGTGCGAGACGGGTTATTACCTACGCGAGCGACCGGCCTTTACGTTCGACCCGCTGTTCCACGCCGGGGCCTACTACGTACAAGAGGCATCGTCGATGTTCGTAGAGCAAGCCATCCGGGCGTTCGTGCAGGAACCGGTAGTTTGCCTCGACCTCTGCGCGGCGCCGGGTGGCAAATCGACTCACCTGTATTCACTCCTGCCAGCGGGAAGCGTGGTGGTGAGCAACGAAGTCATCCGCTCGCGGAGTTATATCCTGGCCGAGAATATCCAGAAATGGGGCTATCCGAATGGCCTCGTCACGAACAACGACCCGGAGGAAATCGGGCAACTGACGCACACGTTCGACGTGATCCTGACCGACGTCCCCTGCTCGGGCGAAGGCATGTTCCGCAAAGACGCCGACAGCACGGGCGAATGGAGCGTGGCCAACGTCGAACTCTGCGCCGCCCGCCAACGCCGCATCCTGCACGACGTCTGGAACGCACTCAAACCTGGCGGCCTCCTTCTCTATAGCACATGCACTTACAATACGGAAGAGGACGAAGACAATATACAATATATCATAGGCGAACTGGGCGCGGAAGCATTGGCGATTCCCGTCCCGGAGGAATGGCATATCCACGGCGAACTGAAGTACGCGAACCCCGTCTACCGCTTCTTCCCACACCGGACGAAAGGCGAAGGCTTCTTCCTGGCTGCCCTGCGCAAAGCGGAAGGCGATATCGAAGCTCCTCGTCGCAAACCCAAGAAAGAGAAAAAGGCCAAAGGAAAGAACGCGCCCACATTCACCGACTGGAAATCCTTCCTGCAAGAGGGGAACACGTATGAACCGGTGTGGAATGAAACCTCGCTCCGCCTTCTACCACCTGAACTGCAACCGATTTATCCCATCCTGGCCGAGAAGCTGCGCATCCTGAGCGCCGGTATCGAGGCGGGCGAGCTGAAAGGTAAGGACTTTATCCCCTCGCAAGCCCTCGCGCTGAGTACGGAGCTCCACCCAGACGCCTTCCCTTCCGTCGACGTGGATTGGCAGACCGCCATCGCTTATCTCCGCAAAGAGGCCTTCGCCCTGCCAGATGGAACGCCCCGCGGTTACGTATTGCTCCGTTACCAATCCCGTCCGCTCGGTTTCGTAAAGAACTTGGGCAACCGGGCGAACAATCTCTATCCGGCGGAATGGCGGATTCGGAGCGGGTATTTGCCGGAGGAAGGGAACATCTTAAATATATAAAACACAGAGACACGGAGACACAGAGCAATTAATAATCAACGATTAAAAGCTTCGTGTTTCTGTGTCTCTGTGTTCATATTACAATATATTCCCTTGCCCATCAAACCGAACCTTCTCGCCATTGCCTAACTGGTAAATAATGCCTTCGTCGGGCGAGTAATAGATGAAGGTGGCGTCGAGGTCTTCAGGATAATGCTGGCGGATCGAGCGATAGGCTTTCACCTTGGGTTCCCAGATGCCTTTGAGGAGTTGGAACGCATTGTCTTTATAGATATAGGCATTCCCGGCTTCATCGCGCAGGACGAGCTGATCGGCTTCCTTCCGGACATAAGTGATCGTGGTTTGGTATTCCGCCTCGGCTTGCTGGAGGATGTTTTCCTCGATAATAGATTGCTTCATCGCGCTGAGTGGTGTTCCGTTTCCATCCACTTCGAGCCATTCGCCCGCCTCGTTCAGGACAAAGTCGAAGCCGTTCGGGAGGCAGACGCGGAAATCCTGGGTGCTGGATGAGTAAACTGTCTTCTTTGGTGTCGGGTCGATGCCAAAGTAAGTGCCGATAAAGGCATCGATGGCCTCCGTCGGGAAATGAATCGGGCGGTTCGGATTATCCATAGAAATGCCAAAACCGTGTCCTCCGGTCGCTTCCACATAATATTGGATGGTCTCCGGTTCGATTCGCCGTTCGACGCGGACGATCTCATCCGTGGTCATCATCTCCTTCACCTCGTCGGGCAAAGAGGCCAGGAAGGAGGAAGGCAAATAGGCATCGCCCGTGCCCTCTGCCACAACCCATTGGTTCAAAGTATCGAATGAGATGCAGAACCCTTCTTTCCAATAGAGTCTATAACTAAATTCCTTATCAACTGGAACCAACACATTCGATACCGGATATTCAGCAAAAACAGCATCCACAAAGGAATAGATTTCACTGGGCACGAGCTCTGTGATATCGTATCCTAATCGCTCATAGCCTAACAACACTCCACTATTTTCCGCAAAGGCAAACTGGTCGCCTTCCCCAAAACCGATCGTGATGCCATACGCCGCCCGCGTGAGAAGATGCGGTTCATCGCCTGGCCGTTCTTGCGCCACAGTTTGGAATTGCGCGGCATATTCTTCCTGAAAAGCGGCGGGCAAAGGAGACAATGCGCTTCCCACTTGCTGCCACTCACCTCTTTCGTTCACCACTATATAACTATATGAATCATAAACAACCATATACCTGGATATACCCTCCTCCTCATCATTCAATTCTTCCGCCGAAGAGGGCACTTGGTCGGGGAAATAATGGTTCAACGCCGCCTGCACGGCTTCCGGGAATGTCACGCCCAACGGCTGCGGTCCGTCCGTCTTTTCGTCCGAACAACTTAGGAACAGGCAGATGGCTACAATCCACCCGATTCCATACACTAAACTTTTTCTATACATACTCTTTGGTCCTATTTTAAAATGATAAGGGCAAAGATAAACCTTCACACCGTCATTTCCTACTTCCACCGGACTAAAAAATGTTTACATAGGGATGAAAACTTCGTTTGCTAACTATCTTTTCTGCAAACATCGTCGATGTTTCTTTATCTTTAGGCTAAAGATACACAAATATCGTCGATACTTATACAAATATCGACGATATTTAGAGAAAACACAGTTAGCAAACGAAGTTTCCACAGGCAGGAAAGGAAGTTTTCCCGGGGGCTTTTCAATTTTCCCCGGCCGTCGCGTCGAACAGGCGAGCCGTGCGCAGGGCCGATTCGAGGCGATGGATGTACATTTTCTTGGTCGTCTCGGGCGCATAGACAAAGCCTTCTGCCACTACGATTTGCCGGTTCTTTTCGTCGAAGAAGGCACGGGCTACGAAGGGACCGCCCATCATGTCGTGCTCCATCCGCCATAATCCCCGGAAATAGACGCTGGGCGCGCCTGATTCAGAGGCGTTTTCGCACACGACGGGGAAACGCTTTTCGGTCGACATGTACGAACCTTCAAAACTTCCCGCAATATGCTGGCCGAGAATGGAATCGCGCATCGCCACCAAGCGGGCGACATTCAACTCCTCCTCGCCCGAAGCCGGGAAAGCATACAGCACGATGTCCATACGTCCGGAAGCAGCATCGTTCGAAGCCCAAACGAAAGCGGAATCTTTCGTATAAGAGTCCAATTCCTCCGGCACATAAAGACTTAACCCTAAGTATTCTTGCGCCAAACGATCGACCTGCGAACTATGGTATTGCTCCAGATACGCGACATAACGACGTTGCTCCTCCTCGCGAAGCAAAACCCGGAGCGTGTCGCCCGCCTCGTGCACATATTGTTCCAACGCCGAAGCCGAGGGCGCTTGCAGGCGAAAGACTTGCTGGCCATTCGCCCATACGTCTTTCTCTATACGGAGCGTCGGTTTCGTATAACGATTGGTATCCACATCGACCCAGACCACATTCCGGATCGAACGCATAAAGTCAGTAAACTCGTCCGGCGTGCAATGGGAAACCTTCGCAAACGCCTCGGGTTGCGGGAGCGCCGGATAAGGAGATTCCAACTCGGCGAGCAAAGCATCGCCCAACGAAGACTTCCACGAAGCCTCCTCTTGTACCACGACGACTTCGAACGGCAAACCGATAGCCTGGTTCTGCATCGTCAACTTCCGTTTGGCGCCCGGCGTGCATCCGACCAGCAGAAGCCACGCGCAAGCCATTCCCCAAACGAGATTCCATTTTACCTGAAAATGTCTCATAAAATCCACCTTTCTTTCTTTTAAATTAAACACAATTGAAAAAGTATGCCGCAAAGGTAAGCGAAGAAATAAGGGAAAGCAAGGAATGATACCGGACAAGTAAAGGACAAGAATAAGCACAGGGAATCATCCCTTTAGCCATTCTAAAGAGACAAAAAGAAAGACGCAGGGCGGACAATCGGGGGATTAAAGTTGGCGGACAAAGGCGTCTACGTCGCTTTTCTCGTCGAGGGCGAGCCGCTTCTTGAGGCGTTGCTTCGATTTCGTCAGCGCTTCCGACGTGTTGTGGAAGATGGCCAACTGTTCTTTGCGCGAGAAACGCCAGAGAAGCAGGCAAACGATTTCCTGTTCGTGGCGCGTCAGGGCATAATCGGCCTGAAGCGTGGCGAGCGGACGGTTGAAGAGCGCGTCGGTCAGGGCGAAGAGCGTGTCCCAGTCCGCGCGGGAGGGATTGGCATGTTCCGGATCGCCTTTCAGTTGGAAGAGCAACGCTAAGGCCTTGTTCTCCGGTTCGTCTGCCGAGAGCTGTTTGATCTGCTGCTCGCAGACCACGACGCGCTGGCGATAATAGGCGATGTCCTCGGTCTTTTGCCGATAGGACTCGGAGACTTGCTCCACGTGCTCCAACTCCCGCTCGAGCGATTGCATTTTTCCTAAATAGTATTGTTGCTTTTCGCGGAAATAACGCACCAACTCTTGCCGTTGCTTCAGGCGATGCTTGGAAGTAGCTATCCGCTCGCGCTTTTCGCCCGAACGCATGCCCAACCAAAAGGCGCCAATTGCTACCAGGAGCAACGCTAATACGATAAAGAAAGGATAAAACTCTTGCCAATTCATAACTGTTCCTTTAGATAATGATAAATCGCCTCTTGCGAACGGACGGGTGGATTGTCGTTTCGTTTGGGAATGTTCTGCAGATGCGCGTCGATCCAGCACGCCTTCACGTTGTCTTGCAGCTGGATGTGGAGGATGTCGATGATTTGCCGCTTGATGTCCGGGTCGAGGATCGGGAAGGCGGTCTCGATGCGCCGGCTCAAGTTGCGCCGCATCCAATCTGCCGAAGCGAGATAAAGCGCTTCCTGCCCGTCGTTGTAAAAATACCAAACGCGGGCATGCTCGAGGAACATGTCCACAATGCGCGTAATCCGGATATTCCGGCTATAAGGCTGGTCCGGGACGAGGCAGCAGATGCCGCGTACGATCAGGTCGATGTCCACGCCCGCCTCGCTCGCCCGGTAGAGGGAATCAATCATGTGCGTGTCGTGAAGTCCATTCATCTTGAGAATGATGCACCCCTTGCGTCCCGCCTCGGCGTGTTCGATTTCCCGGGCAATCAGACGGTCCAGCTCAGGCACCATATTAAAGCGTGCCACCAGCAGATGACGGAACGTCGGGGCGGGAAGTTTTCCTTCGAGCAAGGCAAAGACGCGGTTCACGTCTTCCACCAGTTCCGGACAGCTCGTGAGCAGCGCCATGTCTGAATAGATGCGTGCCGTCTTCTCGTTGAAGTTGCCCGTACTGAGGTAGGCAATGTCGTTCCGTTCGTCTGCCCCGCTTTCCTTTTTCCGGAGGATGACCGCCACCTTGGCATGGACTTTCAAACCTGGAATGCTGTAAATAATCCGGATGCCCGCCTGCTCCATCCGTTCGGCGGTGCTCATGTTGTTCTCTTCGTCGAAGCGGGCTTTGAGTTCAACAAATACAGTCACTTTCTTCCCGTTGTGCGCCGCGCTGATGAGGCTATTGATCACCGCCGAATTCTCGGCCACGCGGTATTGCGTCACCTTGATTTCCTCCACCTTCGGATCGAAGGCCGCTTCCATCAAAAGACGGATCAGATAGTCGAACGACTCGTAGGGAAAATGGAGGAACACATCCCGCCCCTTCACGGCCTGAAACATCGACCCCGTCTCGTCCAAATAAGGCACCCGCATGGGCGACGGCGTCTCTTGCTCTAATGCCTTGCCGCGCGGATTGGGCAATTTGGCCAAATCCTGCAGGTTGTTATAGCGCACGCCCATTACCAAATCTTCCGGCGCAATCTGGAAGGCTTGGCACAGGAAGTCGAGAAAATCCGGCGGCATGGCCATGTCGTACATAAAGCGGCTGAGCGCGCCAATTTTCCGTTTCTTCAGCTTCTTGCGCATGTTCTCGACAAGATGGGCGCCCGTCTCGTCGTCCAGGTAGATATCGGCATCGCGCGAAATCTTGATGTTGTAACACGAATCGATGTCGTATCCGGGGAAAACAGAAGGCAGGTTAGCGCGGATGATGTCGTCGATAAACATAATATAAAACGTCCCCTCATGGGGCGGCAATTCGATGAAGCGCGGCACCTTCGAGAAGGGGATTTTCATCAACGCGTATTGGAAATCTGTCTCCGCATGCTTCTTCCGCATACGGATGACGAGGTAAAGGCGTTTGTCGCGAATGAAAGTCCGGATGTCGTCCTTCTGAATCATGACAGGCGAAAGGAACGGGAAAACCTCTTCGTTGAAGAAATCGCGCACAAACGCCTCGTGGAAAGGCAACGGGCGGCTGTCTTGGTACAAATGGATGTGCTGCCGCTCCAGTTCCGGCAAGATGGACTGACGGAAGACACGCTGGAACTCGCGCTGCTGGCGGTTCACTTCGCGCGTGATTTCGGCCAGCGTCGCCTCCGCCTCTTCCGAACTCTCCTCTGCGTAGTTCTTCTTTAAGATCACGCCCCGGTGTTCCGCCACGCGGATCTCGTAAAACTCCTCCATGTTCGAAGAGTAAATGGAAAGGAACTTGATGCGCTCGTAGACCGGCAACGATGCATCCTCCGCCTCCATCAACACGCGATAGTTGAACGAAAGCCAACTCACGTCGCGTTTAAAGTATCTATATTCATTTTCCATGATACAGTGCGTTTTTAGAGCCTTGCAAAAAAATTTTACGCCTTCCCAGCGGACGCTGGCGGGCTTGCAAAAAAAATTTCTGCCTTCCCAGCGCCGCTGGCGGGCTTGCAAAAAAATTTTACGCCTTCCCAGCGCCGCTGGCGAGCTTGCAAAAAAATTTTACGCCTTCCCAGCGCCGCTGGCGGGCTTGCAAAAAAAATTTTTTACGTTCCCAGCGCCGCTGGGAAGGCGTAAAATTTCTTTGCAAGGCTCTTTTTGTTTCATTCTTTGTCAAAAAAATGGTTTCACGTCGGTAAAAGTAGCTACTTTTGCGCAAACAAACGAACGGAAAGATGAAAAAAATTGGACTTTTATCCGACACCCACGGTTATTGGGACGAAAAATACGCGAAATACTTCGGCGAATGCGACGAGATTTGGCACGCGGGCGACATTGGCTCCGTCGTCTTGGCCGACCAATTCGCCGCCATGAAGCCCTTCCGCGCCGTCTACGGGAACATCGACGGGCAGGAAATCCGGCTGATGTACCCGCGCGTGGCACACTTCCAAGTGGAGGGCGTGCAGGTGATGATGACGCACATCGGCGGTTATCCGGGGCGCTATGATCCCTCCATCCGCGCGGAACTGTTCGCCACGCGCCCCGCCCTCTTCATTGCCGGACATTCGCATATCCTGAAGGTGCAATACGACCCGACGCTCTGCTGCCTGCACATCAACCCCGGCGCGGCAGGCATAAGCGGATTCCATACAAAACGTACTCTCGTCCGCTTCTGCATCGACGGCGAAAAGGTGTACGACCTGGAAGTCATCGAATTGGGCGACCGGTATTGAAAAATAAGTTTATACGTAGGATCATTTACTTACAATAGGGCACGGCGTACTTTTTCTCAAGTAATCCGCACTAAACATTGCTCCCTGGACAAACATTTTCGGCCAGCAGAACCGTGTTCTTGAGGTAGGAATATTCCTTTTCGAAATATTCGGAAAAGATGCCGGTGCCGAGGTTTTCTTCAATTTGGCGAACAGACCAAAGTTTGCCCGCCTCCGTCTTGCATGATTCCAACTGGGTCTCTTCGCGCAGGTAAACGACAAACAGGGAAACTTGCTGCTTCACTTGCTCGTTCTCGAACGTATAGCGTACCAGCAACCGGGGTGTGACCTTCGGCAAACAATCTTTCAACTTAGCGAGCGTTACGCGTACCGCCATCGCGATAGTCTGACGGAACAACACGTAGCGCTGGAAAGGATAATCCAGGAGCGAAGCCGACACCCAGGCGTGCGGATGGCGTGGCGTCAGGTAAAGCATCCCTTTATAAAGCAGGGCAACGCGGATGACAGGATGATAATATTTCTTCGGCAAAAGGCGGCTGACGGAATAAGCGATGCAACCAATGACTGTCCCTTGGTCGTTCAAGACCGGCAGCCACATCTCTTTCTTCAAACGCCCTTGAAGCAGCAATAGGCGAATCTGTTCGTATGCAATTACCAGCAGGCCAATCACAATACCGCTATCGCGATAAAGGAAACGGCTCCAATGTACATCTTGCGAAGATTCCGGCAAAATGCTATAAAAAACAATAATAAACAAATGGAGCGTATACAGATTCTGGAAGAGTTGCGCTACGAAATAAAATTCATTCAACGTAGTCAAGATATAAGTGCGCCGCGAAGCCGGTATATTGGCATTCCGAATGTGATGCAAGAATCCCTTTTGCGTGGCATGAAAGAAAATCAACACGATGACCAACAGGATTTCCGCAATCAATGGCGTATTGACTTGCAACACCGGCTGAATGGGTAAAAATGCCAAACAAATGGAATAGAGGACAAACGTCAGCAGCGAAGGCATCAGCATAAACGCATACACATTGTCATTCCGACGCAGATGGAAAAAGAACATACCGCCAATGCAGACTACGACCGCCACCACAAAAGCTGTCAGGTAGGATAAATAATTATCCAGAAACAAAAACAGCAACCACGGCAGAATACCGATGGCCTGATTCTCCCAACCTTTCTTGATTCGATTCATTGTTTTTGCGTAACTAATTTCCGATAATAAAACAAATAAATATCAAGAAAGGTTGTGAGTTTTTTTTATACATGTTTCTCGGCGTGATAAGAAGAACGGACGAGCGGCGCGCTTTCCACATGCTTGAAGCCCTTCTCCAATCCCTTCAAGCGATACGCCTCGAACTGGTCGGGATGGATATAGGCCGCGACAGGAATATTCTTTCGCGAGGGCTGTAGATATTGTCCGATCGTCAGGACCGAAACGCCAGCTGCCAGTACATCGTCCATCAATTCATACACTTCGGCCTCCGTCTCGCCCAAGCCCACCATGATGCCGGTCTTGGCCGTAATGCCCCGCTCGGCAATATGGCGAAGGACGGCAAGGCTGGTCTCATATTTCGCCGCGCTGCGTACTTCAGGACTGATGCGCCGCACCGTCTCCATGTTGTGCGAGATAATTTCCGGCGCAGCCTCAATGACCTCATCCACCAATTCCAGTCGCCCTTGGAAATCAGGTATTAGCACTTCGAGCGTGGTCGATGGATTGACACGCTTGATAGCGCGGACGGTCGCCGCCCAATGCGATGCTCCTAAATCCGGCAAATCATCACGGTCGACAGACGTAACGACGGCGTGCTTCAATCCCATGAGGCGTATGCTTTCCGCCACTTCCTCCGGTTCTTTCGGATTCAACGGGAGTGGCTTTCCGGTCAAGGTATTGCAGAAGCGGCACGAGCGGGTGCAGATGTCGCCGCCAATCATGAAGGTGGCCGTTCCTCGGCTCCAACATTCGCCCATGTTCGGGCATCGTCCGCTGGTGCAAATCGTGTGGAGGCAGTGCGACTCGACGATGCGCTTCGTCTCCGTGAAGTGTTCATTGCCACGAAGCCGGATCTTCAACCAATCCGGCTTCTTTACGTGTGCTACCATTATAAGTTCTCGAATAAATAATTAGACATTTTGGTATAGAGATGGAACGACGTATTGCCACCATAAATTCCGTGGTTGCGGTCCTTGTAGAGGTGCATGTCGAATTGCTTGTTCGCCTGTACAAGCGCTTCGGCATATTGCAGGCTCTGGAGGAAATGCACGTTATCATCGGCCGAACCGTGGATCAGGAGCAACTTTCCCTGCATCTCTTTGGCGCGGAGGAGCGGCGAAGTCTCAGCATAACCTTGTGCATTCTCTTTCGGAGTGCGCATGAAACGTTCGGTATAAACGGTGTCGTAATAACGCCAGTCGGTCGGAGGCGCCACGGCAATTCCGACTTTAAACGTACCTTTGCCTACGGTCAATGCCATCAATGTATTATAACCTCCGAAGCTCCAGCCCCAGATCGCCATGCGGTCCTTATCCACGTAAGGCAGTTTGCCTAATGCCTGCGCCGCTTCCACTTGGTCTTGCGATTCAAGCAACCCCATCTTCATGTAAGTACATTTACGGAAAGCTTCGCCCCGGGCACCCGTACCGCGTCCATCCACGCAGACCACCAAGATGCCCTTCTCGGCCAAATAATATTCCCAGCCGAAGCCAAACGAATCGAGCACCTGTTGCGAGTTCGGTCCGCTATATTGCGTCATCATGACGGGATATTTCTTGTTCGCGTCGAAGTTCTTCGGTTTGATCATCCAAGCATTGAGTTCGTAGCCGGAAGCCGTCGTGACGGTAAAGAACTCTTTCGGAGAATAAGACAAGGCAGAGAGCTTCTTCGTGAGCGCGGCATTATCTTGCAAAGTACGGAGGACGCGGTTCTTCTTCGTCTCGTTTACCGTAATCTGCATCGGCGTGTTCGCGGCGGAATAGCGGTTCACGTAATAGGCGAAGTTGGTGCTGAAGGTCGCGCTGTTGGTTCCTTCCTTCGTAGAGAGTTTCGTCTTATTTCCTTTCGCGTCGATTTTGTAGACCGAACGGCGCATCGGACTTTCTTCGGCCGATTCGTAATAGGTCGTCTTCGTCGCTTCGTCGTAACCCAAAAGACGCGTCACGTCCCAATTCCCTTTTGTTACTTGACGAAGCAACACGCCCGTCGGCGAATAAAGATAAATATGCGAATAGCCGTCCTGCTCGCTCACGTAAGTGAACCCGCTCTTATAGAAGCGGATGGACGATAGCCATTCCGAATCGACGTAGCATTTGTTCTCATCCTTCAAGATCAGCTTCGAGACGCCGCTCTTCGGGTTCACATAATACATGTTCATCCGGTTCTGTTGCCGGTTAAGCGTCATGACCGCCAGTTGCGATGGGTCGGTCGTAAAAGTAATGCGTGGCACATAACCGTCGGCATCCATGGGCACGTCGAGCTTCTTCGTGTCTTTCGACGAGAGGTTGTAGGCCATCACCGAGACGGTCGAGTTCCGTTCGCCCGCGTTCGGATACTTATATTTATAATAGGAAGGATAAGTCCCGTCGCCATACATCTGCATGGAAAATTCCGGCACCTCCGATTCATCGGAGCGGACAAAGGCCAGGATTTCGCTATCGGGCGACCAGGCCATGAGGTTCGTCACCGCAAATTCCTCTTCATATACCCAGTCCGTCACCCCATTCAATACTTTATTCAACTCGCCATCCTTTGTGATTTGGATTTCCGTATCGTAATCAAACTTGCGAATCCAAATATTATTGTCGGCCACGTAGGCGCACATCCGTCCGTCGGGCGAGAAAGTCGGAATCATCTGCTTCGTCTTCGAGTCGCTCAACGGCTTTACATAGTTGCGGCGCACGTCGTAATCATACACCGTAGCCTTTGTCGAGCGGCGGTAGATCGATTCCACATCGCAATAAATCAAGATATGGTGCCCCGTGCTGCTAATATCGTAATTGTCGAACGACGTAAATCCGCACTCGCGCGCCGTGCTCACATTAAAGAGCGTATCGACGGGCGTGCCGGTCCGGTAGGCATACTTCACAATCATGGTCCGTTGCGGATTCATCGCCGTATAGTGTTCTCCATCGGGAAGCGAGCGCATCTCGCCCACATTCGTCACCTGACGGTACACACCGTCCGTAATTTCCTTCAGTTCCACGGGCTTTGTCCCGTTCTGAGCGAATACGCCGGCCGAGCAAACCGCCAGCATCATCGCCATTCCTATCTTTTTTCTCATGTTTCTTTGAATATTTATCGTTTTTCTGGGGGCAAAAATACATCTTTTTACTGAAGAATAAAGGATGAAGAGGGAAGAATTGCGGGCAAAACCCCGTTCTTCCGCCAGCAAACCGCCCGCTTTTCCCCCTTTTGGGATTTGAAAAACGTGGGAAATGGCATTGCGTACACGCAAAAGGGTTCCAATCGCGTTGGAAATGGAATTGCGTACACACAATGGGCTTCCAATCGCGTTGGAAATGGAATTGCGTACACACAATGCCCTTCCAATCACGTTGGAAATGGAATTGCGTACACGCAATGGCCTTCCAATCGCGTTGGAAATGGAATTGCGTACACACAATGGGCTTCCAATCACGTGGAAAATGGAATTGCGTCCGCACAATGGGCTTCCAATCGCGTGGAAAGTCAAATTGCGTCCACGCAATCCCATTTTCCACGGCGTTCACCCTTCCATTTCTCAACCCGCAAACACTTTGCAATGCGTGGAAAGTAGAAGTTTCCCAAATTTGTCGTATTTTTGGCCACAAAAATTGGTATTAAAAATGAAGCAGTATAATTTTGACGAAATCATCGATCGCCGGGGAACAGACTGCGTGAAATACGACGGGATGGCGGAAACATTTGGCGGACGGCAAGGATTGACGCCGCTCTGGGTGGCAGACATGGATTTTGCCACGCCGGATTTCATTGTAGAAGCCCTCAAACGGCGGTGCACGCATCCTATCTTCGGGTATACGTTCGCGAACGATGCGTATTACGAGAGCATTATTTCTTGGTTGGAATATAAGTATGGATGGAGGGTCGAACGTCCGTGGCTTACCTATATTCCGGGTATTGTCAAGGGGATTGCTTTCGCCCTCCAATGCTTTACGGAGGCGGGCGACCGGGTCATTATCCAGCCTCCGGTATATCATCCATTCCGTCTGGTGCCTGAAGCGATGGGGCGCGAAGTGGTGTTCAATCCCTTAAAGCTGGAAAACGAACGATATGAAATGGATTTCGAGCAATTGGAGAAAATCATTGACGCGCGTTGCAAGGTACTGATTCTCTCAAATCCCCACAATCCGGGCGGAATTGTATGGAGCAAAGAGACGTTGGCACGCTTGGCGGATATCTGCGCAAAGCACCACATCCTCGTGCTATCAGACGAAATCCATGCCGAAATGACTTTCCCTCCGTTCCGCCATCATCCTTTCGCGTCGGTCTCAGACGAGGCAGCGCGTCATAGCATCACCTTTATGGCACCCAGTAAAACCTTCAACATTGCGGGAATAGTCAGTTCGTATGCCATCGTCCCAGACGACACGTTGCGCGCGAAGTTCTATAGCTTCCTTGAGGCAGGCGAATTCAACGCCGGTACGATCTTTGCCTACGAAGCCACGACGGCGGCCTATACACAAGGCGCAGAGTGGTTGCAACAGATGCGGGCTTACGTGATGGACAATGTCCGCTACGTGGATTCGTTCCTCCGCCAGCACATTCCGCAGATCAAGGCTTATTTACCGGAGGCTTCGTTCCTCGTCTGGCTGGATTGCCGGGATTTAAACCTCCCCCAGGAAGAATTGGTGAAGCTGTTCACCGACCGGGCGGGCTTGGCACTCAACGACGGAAGCATGTTTGGCCCCGGTGGCGAAGGACACATGCGGCTGAACGTGGGTTGTCCGCGCGCTACCCTCGAAAAAGCGATGTCGGCACTCGAAAAGGTTTTTAATCCAAAATAATATCGTATCTTTGCCGACATTATATTTTAGTGTTTAACTTTTTATTTTTTAGAGTAGAAATTAAGATGAAAATTACAGCAAACAAATACGTGGCGGTTATCTATGACCTGAACGTGGGCGAAGGAGAAGAACAAGAGTTGATGGAAAAGGCAACGCGTGAAGTGCCTTTAAAATTTATCTACGGAGCAGGAATGATGATTCCCGCCTTTGAGAACGCCCTGTTGGGACTGGAAGCAGGCGACAAATTCGATTTCTCTATCCCGCCGGAAAATGCATACGGTGACTATAAAGAAGATAATGTCTTAGAATTGCCCAAAAGCATCTTCGAAATTGACGGGAAGTTCGACCATGAAATGGTAAAAGAGGGAAATACGCTCCCGATGATGACGGCCGACGGCCAGCATGTGAACGGATCGGTCCTGGAGGTAAAAAACGATGTCGTCGTCATGGATTTTAACCATCCCTTGGCCGGCGAGACGCTGCACTTCACGGGAGAAGTTATTGACGTCCACGAACCGACCCCCGATGAAATAGCTGCCCTGACGGCTCCAGCCGGCGGTTGTGGTTGCGGATGCGACAGTTGCGGCGGCGGTTGCTCGGACCACGGCGGAAATGAAGGCGGATGCGGTTGCGGAGGATGTCATTGATGAATACATTCGGCACATTGTTTCGGCTCACTTCTTTTGGGGAATCGCACGGTCCCGGAATCGGCGGCGTCATCGACGGCTGCCCGGCCGGGTTCGCGCTCGATTTTGAAGCCATTCAGCGTGAACTGAACCGCAGGAAACCGGGTCAATCGCGCCTCACGACGCCCCGCAAGGAGGACGACGAGGTGCAATTCCTTTCCGGTATCTACGAAGGGAAGACAACCGGGACGCCCATCGGTTTCATTGTCTGGAACCGAAACCAGCATTCCGCGGATTATACCGAGATCGGGAAAGTCTACCGTCCCTCGCACGCCGATTTTACGTATGAAATGAAATATGGCATACGCGATCCGCGAGGCGGCGGCCGTTCCTCGGCCCGCGAGACCATTTCCCGTTGTGTGGCCGGCGCCATCGCAAAACAGATCTTGGAGGCCAAGGGGATAAATGTCTTCGCCTATACGTCGCAAGTGGGGAATATCCGTCTGGAAGGCTCCTATAAGGACTATGACCTCAGCCAAATAGAAAAAAATGCCGTCCGCTGTCCCGATGCGCAGAAAGCAGCCGAGATGGAATCGTTGATCCTCCAAGTGAAGGGCGAGGGCGATACCATCGGCGGCGTCATTACGGGAGTCATTACCGGCGTCCCGGCAGGCTTGGGCGAACCGGTTTTTGGCAAATTGCATGCTGCGTTGGGTTCGGCTATGCTCTCCATCAACGCCGTGAAAGGTTTCGAGTATGGCGACGGGTTCGAGTCCGCGCTTTACCGCGGGAGCGAGCACAACGACATCTTCTTTAATGATAATGGGAAGATTAACGTCCGCACGAACCACTCGGGAGGCATCCAGGGCGGAATTTCCAATGGGCAGGATATTTACTTCCGCGTCGCGTTCAAATCTGTGGCTACGATTTTACGTGAGCAGGAGACGGTCGACCGCGAGGGCAACGACACTATTCTGAAGGCACGTGGTCGCCATGACCCCTGCGTCCTTCCTCGCGCAGTGCCGATTGTAGAGTCGATGGCTTCCCTGGTGATCTTAGATTATTGGCTGCAACAGGAAGCGAAGAAATAAATGAATTGGATCCTGATATCTATCGGCTCGAACCACGACGCAGCGCAGAACATGGCAGCGGCCTGTCGGAAGTTGGAACAAGTTCTGCCAAGCGTCCGCTGGTCGGCCGTCATGCGGACAAAACCGGTAGATTGTCCGCGGCCCGACTTCTTCCTGAACCGCCTGGGGAGCGCGTCCACATCGCTTTCAGTTCCCGAATTACATCTTTTATTCAAGCAAATAGAACAACAGTCCGGCCGCACGCCGGAGAGTAAAAACAATGGCATCATTCCCTTGGATATTGATCTGCTCCAATGGAATGATGCCATTCTTAAACCCGAAGATTTCCGCCGGCCCTACGTGCAGTCCGGTTTGCTCTCCCTCAATACCACGCACAAATAGCCTAATTTGTAGAAGGCAAATAAATACATCGAAGGCGATTCGCCCTTCAAATTCCTTTCCAACTTATTACGCATCTTTTTAAAGAAATAAACGAAGATGCCATCCAATCCGAAATCACTGATTTTTTCATGCCAACGCAGCAGGCGGACTTGCGAACGCATTAACTCCCTGTTCTCGGCCAAATTCTTTACCGAGCGCCTTACTTTGTCCAAATACGCCTCCGCCGAATCCTGCGTACGGTGAAAGACAGGATTATCAATGTGCACAAGCTCCACATGAGCCTGTTCCAACATCATTCCCCAATAGGTATCTTCGTAGCCGAAGTGCATCGTTTCGGCAAATCTCACCCGCTTAAAGATATACTTGTCGGCCAAAAAACTCATGCTGATAAATTGCTCGTAAGGCGAACGGTTCCTGGCCTTCGCGCTTTTTTCTTCCACATGGATGCCGTATTGATAGCGTAATGCGCACATTGCCGGGGTGTCGGTCCGTTCGTAGGCAAAACCTCCGCAAACGACACGATTCATGCCACGCGCTTTCCAGTAAGCCGACAAAAAATGGGGACTCGCCGGATAGGTGTCGGCATCAAGAAACAACAGGTAAGGATACTCGGCCATGTCTGCCAAGTAATTACGTATACGAGCCGGACCGATATTTTTTCGGGTCGGCAGGCATCGGCAGGTAGGTATCCGGGCGATAAGTTTGTTTTGCCGAAGGGTTTCCGCGTCGGTCGATCCGTCGTCGACCAACAGGATTTCGTAGGCGACGGCCAAACCTTCCGCCTGTCTCTGCAGCTCCTCCACCAGGGCGAGGCAGGGCTGGTTGTAGGTGGGAATCAATATAGAAAGCATGACTTTATTTTTTTAAGGATTCAAACAATCGGACAAACTGCGCGGCTTGCTCTTTGCGCGAGAACGGAGCAATGGCTTCGTCGCGGACCAGGGCTTCGGTATACCCGTTTTGCTGCCAAACCAGGAAATTCGTCCGCAGGAAAGCGCAAACTTCTTCGACGGTGCTTGCCGCGCAGCCGGCTCCCGTTTTGCGCAACGTCTCTTGCAAAACGCCTTCGTCGTTCCGCACGCAAAGGATAGGCTTGCGGACGGCCAGCGACTCGAACAACTTCGTGGTCATCACGCCCTTTGGCCCTTTTCCCGCCGATTTATTTGTGAGAAGCAGGAGGAGAGAACTCTGGTTTAAGATACGCGGGATGTCCGCTGCCGGGACGTAGCCGCGCTGACACATGAACAACGAAACGCCCCATTTCTCTGCCTCTGCTGCAATGAGCCACCAAGAGTCGTCGTCCACGTACCAATCCACGCGGCAATTTTTCGGAGAAAGCAGCCCCTCGTCTGCCAAGCGGCGTAAACCGGCAAAGAGTAAAGAAGGGTCGCGCATAGCCAGGCTAAGCAGGCGCCCCGTATAAGTAATGACAAATTGCGCCGTTTTTTGTGGTTGCGGGAAAAATATTTCGGGATCGAACCCATTATATATCAAATGCACGTTTGCGTTAAATTGGCTTAAAATATCGACATGCCAGGGCGAAACGGTCGTGACCGCCTCCGCTACCCGTAAGACAGCATTCCGCTCGCGTAAATTCTGCTTTCGGAAAATCGACACAAGCAGTGGTTTGAGCAGCGGGATTTCCGGAATCCGATGGGCAATAAATTCGCTGCCGGCGTATTGCTCGATAATGTCGCGTAAGTCTGCCACGAGCGGAATGCCCCCCTCGCGTGCCAACGAAGCCGCGGCGCGAAGCGGAAAGGTCCGGTATGTGCTGCAAAGGACGAGGTCAAATTTTCCCGCCGCCATCACCCGTCGGGCAACCCGTTTCAATTTCCAGCCCTTGTAATCAAAAAAGAGGGAAACAAGCTGGACAGCAATCCATTTCCATTTTCTTAGCCAAGCCCGTTTTGCCGGATAGCAATCTACAGCGTACACTTTGCATGTATGCGAAAGCATTTCAAAGCCGCCAGATGGAATCTGTTCCGTGACGACCACCGGCTCCCATCCCAGCGGCTTCAGGTACTTGCACAAATATCCCATGCGCGGCCCGAAAGCTGGCGGGAACAAGTCGCAGACAATCAGCACTCGTTTCATAGCAGCCGAAGTATTTTTTGCGCCGCTTGCCCGTCGCCATATTCTGCAATCTCGCGGCGGGTCGGCTGGTTTCGTAGACAAGCAAGGATGCGTTCCGTTTCGTAGCCGGCCAGCTGGTTCCACCCCGAAGCCACCGTCTCGGTCCACTCCGTCTCCTGCCGAAGCGTGATGCAAGGAGTCCGGTGGAAATATGCCTCTTTTTGCACTCCACCTGAATCGGTGAGGATCAGCGTCGCCTGCTTCTCGAGCATGACCATGTCCAAAAATCCCAGCGGCGCGGTAAAACGGAGAGAGGGATTCGACGCCAAGCGGTCGAGCCAGCCTGACTCGGAAAGCGCCCGACGCGTCCGCGGGTGGAGCGGAAAGACGAGAAGCCGGTCTGGCGCTGCGATGGCTTCCAAAGCTTGACAAATTTGTGTCAGCCGCGTGGCGTCGTCCGTATTTTCTTCTCGATGGAAAGTGCATAGGCAGAAAGGTTTATCGGTGAGTTGCAAATCCTGTAAGATGCGTGATTCCCTTTGCGCCTGCTCAGCGAAGGCCAATGCCGCGTCGTACATAATGTCGCCAACCCAATGTACCCCCTCGCGAATGTTTTCCGCCTCCAAATTTTGCATCGCAGCCTGCGTGGGACAGGCAAGGAGCGTCGAAATGTGGTCTGTCAGGATGCGGTTCAGCTCCTCTGGCATCGCTTTATTGAAGCTCCTCAGTCCCGCTTCCACGTGTGCCACAGGTATATGAAGCTTGCTGGCGGCCAGCGCGCCTGCCAGCGTTGAATTGGTGTCGCCATAAACGAGGACCCAGTCCGGGCATTCTTCTGATAGGATCTGTTCAATTTCGATGAGCATCTGCCCTGTCATAGCCCCGTGTGATTTTCCGCCGCAATGTAATTGCCAAGTTGGACGCGGCATGCCCATTTCTTCGAAGAAAACATGGCTCATATTTCCGTCATAATGCTGTCCTGTATGGATGATTTTCTCCAAAATCGGTTCGCATTCCGTTCGGTTCCAAACAGATATGGCTCGGCTCAACATGGCTGCTTTTACGAATTGCGGCCTTGCTCCGATGATTGTAATTATCTTTTTCATATTTCAAAACTTAATTTTACTTAACCAAGAAACAATTCCCCCTATCAAAAATTTTTTTGTAACTGAAAAAAGTTTTTTTGTTCTCCAAAAGTTTTTCAGGCAAAGAAAAAAATTTTCTTTGTTCGGAAAACTTTTGCAGCCAAAGAAAAAAATTTGCTTTTCCCGCAAAATTTTTGGAGGAAAAATAAATGCTTTTTCTTCTCTTTTATTTCATTAAACAAATGCAAAAAGGGAGCCTTTGGCATTTCGGAAACTTATGAAAAGCCTCCCAAATGCCTTTTTCCTTAAAGGGGAATAAGCCAGGCTCCGCCCCTTTTTCATTTCGCCAAACGAAATGTTACCCCAAAAATAATACTTTATTTTCGTTTATTCAAGATTGTTTCCAACAAATCCATGTAAAGTTGCCGGTGGTAAGTTTGTGGTGCAAAGGAAGAAAACGATGTATTATGCCATAAAAGAACTGCCTCGCCGCCATGGGCATAAATCGTATTCAGAAGGGCTTGGCTATATGAGAGGGCCTCCTGCGCATCCAAACCCATATATTTGGGGTCGCCCAGGCTGCCGTCCATCAACGCTAACGGGTGGAGAGTAAGGGAAGTCATTTGCCGCGTAATAGGATTTATCCACTTGACGGGCCGACATGTCCCAAGGCGAAATCCACTTACGTCAGCGTAGCCCATCGTAAAATCGTCTGTAATACCTGCGCGGATGAGTTTATCAAAATCTTCCGGCTCGCGAAGACTGAGGTAATGATGGCGGTTCAGCGAGATGGGTCCCAGGTTCCACACGTGGTCCAACGTCTCCTTCTCCGAGGATACCTGCGTCGGGCGCAAGCCGGCATAATAACTGGTGTGCAAGCCGAAAGAGACGGGGTAGGATTTGAGCAACTCGAGGAGCGCGTGGACATCGGGCGAACGAAGCCAATAATGCGGACGGTCAAAACGCCCTTTTCCGCCGGCTTTCAGGAAATAAACCACCTCGCAGCGGTCTTTGTAAACCTTTTTAACAGATTGGTCTTGTTCAAGCATCCAAGGGAAAGTATAAAAAGGATCTTGCCGCAAAGGACCAGCAAAATACTTGCAAGCCTGGACAAACCCGCAGCCCCTCACTGTTTCACGAAGGACGTTGCGGACGCTCCGGCAATAAAAAGGTGCATCTATATCGTGCGTCAACCAAATCTTGCGAAAACCCGGTTTGGGCTCGTCGATTTCCACTCCGGCCTGCCTCAACCAATGGCGCAGAAGCCGGCCATATTCCTCGACGATCGGGCGATGGATAAAGCCTGCCTTAAAAGGAATCGACTGGCGTCCCGGAAAACGTCCGTGCTCGTCGCGCAGGCTACGATGTTGGATTTCTTCGTAGCGAGTCAGAAGGAAATAAGCACTGGCTATCAAATCTGCGTAGACGATGCGCGTCCCGTCGACCTCGTCCTCGCGCGCCGAACCAAACAAAATAGGGACGTCTCCGA
Source organism: uncultured Parabacteroides sp. (assembly GCA_944325335.1). Classification (GTDB taxonomy): domain Bacteria; phylum Bacteroidota; class Bacteroidia; order Bacteroidales; family Tannerellaceae; genus Parabacteroides. The sequence goes on from CALUZR010000009.1 coordinate 58,002, forward strand.
TCTCTACCAACGGCAACCGAGGAAGAGAATCCGTCGTCCCATAAATATCCGCGTCAAAGAAGCGGGAAGGAATGATAACCAGCTTGTAACGTTTAAAATGATTGGGATTGGAAGTATATCCAATCAGTCCGCAATAGGCGCTTGCCCGTTCGACGCCCAGCAAGAACCTCAGCAGGTAGTTAATGATACGATTCATAACTTCTCATCTAATAACGGATGAATGATTAAAGAAAAATGCGCCCCAGCTTTAAGCAGGCTCTGTTGTATAAACTCAAATTTCCTTTTTTTATTGCAAAATAGGGGACTTGTTTTGCACCAAATTCGCGAAAGGCCCGTTCAACTCCTGGAAGCATCGAGCCTTCAAAATCGAAACAATCCGTATGGCGCGAGACGAATTGAATCGCTTCCCAGAGCGCCAAGGTATGCGCACCCGAGTCGCGGAACTGCGGGTCTCCCCCACCCGCGATGTAGTAAGCCGAAGATTTTTGCCAAACGATAAACACCGCTGCATGAAGCCGCCCCCCTGCATCGTACGCGCCGAAGATTTCACCCACGCCACGCCGCCGAGCCTCTTCGACCAATTGTTTCAAGACATTCTTCCCTTTCGGCTTCAATCCCTGCCGAGCGAAGGAGAGCGCCTGGAGACGTAAGAGTTCCCCGACAGGAAGACCTGCCTGCACTTCGATTCCCAACTTCCCAGCCTTGCGGATATGGCGGCGGACGGACTGGCTCATCTCCTCCCAAAGCCGCGTAGTATCTGAAATCGAATACAACCTATAAGTATAACGTGTCGTCTGAGAAAATCCAGCCCAATAGAAGGGAAGCCAATCAGTAATCTGGGAAGAAAAATGTTGATAAAAATAAGAATACGGGGAAAGACGCTCCACAAAAGATTGCATCAACGCTTGGCGACGGGCCAATCGGGTGGCGTATTTGGCATCCTCAGCTTCTGGAGCTATCCAAGGACCCATCGTTTGCGTATAGAAAGGCATCGTCACCTTTCCCCGCCAAGGGACATAGATCGGCATAGCGGCTTCAATCTGTTCGCTTTCCTGGCAAAGCAGCACATTCCAATTTCTTTCCCCACAGACAATATCCAGCCACCAATCCCGCGAGAAGAGCGGAATCGAAGTTTCTACTTGGCAAAGCGCCCGATAAGCATCTTTATCCGAAATCATTCCTTCTTCATAAAAAGACGGCGTACGCATCCAGGGAAAAGAAATTCCCGCATGCACCACGCCGTCCGTTTTAAAGATTTTTATCCTTTTAACGCTTCAAATATCAACTTCGAGATTTCGTCCGCTAATTCCGGATTATCAGCAATACATTGTTTTGCCGCATCTCGTCCTTGTCCTAATTTCGATTCGTTGTAACTATACCACGAACCGCTCTTCTTGATGATATTCAATTCCGTTCCTAAATCGATAATCTCACCTGTACGGGAAATGCCTTCGCCGAACATGATATCGAATTCAGCTTTGCGGAAAGGAGGCGCTACTTTATTCTTCACCACCTTCACGCGGACTTGATTACCTTTCACCTCATCGCCATCTTTCAATTGTCCGATTCGACGGATATCCAACCGCACGGAAGCATAGAACTTTAACGCGTTTCCTCCCGTCGTCGTTTCCGGATTGCCGAACATCACGCCGATCTTATCGCGCAACTGATTGATAAAGATACACGTCGTGTTCGTCTTATTGATAGCGGCCGTCAACTTACGCAAGGCTTGAGACATCAAACGTGCCTGCAAACCCATCTTGCTATCGCCCATATCACCTTCGATCTCGGCTTTCGGCGTAAGTGCCGCCACCGAGTCGATCACCACGATATCGACCGCCGACGAACGGATGAGCTGTTCGGCAATTTCCAACGCCTGCTCGCCATTGTCGGGTTGCGAAATCCAAAGGTTCTCCACATCTACGCCCAATTTCTCGGCATAGAAACGGTCGAAGGCATGCTCCGCATCGATAAACGCGGCTATTCCGCCCATCTTTTGCGCTTCGGCAATCGCATGGATAGCCAACGTTGTCTTACCCGAAGATTCTGGACCATAGATTTCAATGATTCGTCCTTTCGGATAACCACCGACACCCAGTGCGGCATCCAATCCGATAGAGCCGGTCGGGATTACCTCGATATTCTCGATGTTCTCGTCGCCCAACTTCATGATGGAGCCTTTACCATAATTCTTCTCAATCTTCTCCATAGCCGCGCGTAGCGCTTTCAGCTTGTCTGGATTCACGGTTGCTTTTACATTTTCAACCGGTTGTTCTTCAAATAAATTATCTTCTTTTGCCATTACTTATTAAGTATTTGGTTTGCATGATCTTTTGTTTTTACTTCTTTCGGGCCGATGATGCGCTCGATCGTCCCGTTTTCATCGATGATGAAGGTCGTGCGAAGCGTCCCCATATAAGTCCTTCCGCACATTTTCTTTTCCGCCCATACGCCGAATTGTTGTTGCAACGCGGTATCCGTATCGGCTATCAAGTTGAACGGGAGTTGTTGTTTGGCGATAAATCCCTGATGAGACTTCGCGCTATCTTTGCTTACGCCCAGCACTTCATATCCAGCCGCCTGCAACGCGTCGTAACCATCGCGCAAACTGCACGCTTCTGCCGTACAACCCGATGTATTGTCTTTCGGATAAAAGTAGAGCGCCAACTTCTTGCCGGCAAAATCACTTAATTTTACCTCATTACCATTCTGATCCGTCCCTAATATCTCGGGAGCTTTGTCTCCTATCTGTAAAGCCATAATCTTTCTTGTTCTGAAAATATTCACAAATCTATGGAAAATAACAACACAATCCAAATCTCAGTTCATCTTTCCTGAAGAAAATATTTTTCGTTTGCTTTCTTTTTCGTCAAAAACATAGTTATAAACCCTTGAAAACATAGGCATAAACGCCGGCAAACATAGTTATGTTTCCAATCGTTCATAGGCATGTTTTTTTCCATTCACCGAAGTCTTTCGCCTCAAAGGGCCGCACCTAAATCCCAGGCGAGCTTTCCATATTCGGAAGCTTCGATGTCTTTCCGCTCCGAGACACCGCAAGCCAGGACCTGCCCGGCGATATCCCATTTCAAATACCGGCAAATGGATTTGAAATGAGCCACCAAAGCATCCATCGCTTCGAGGCAAGCATCCGCGCAAGTGGCCAGCAAAACCGCCTTTTTCCGCCCTGCTTGCAACAAATCTTCTACGGCATAAAAGCGGTCAACCACCTTTTTCAATTGGGCTGACATACCATAATAATATAAAGGAGTCACCAAAGCCACCACGTCGGCCGCTATCAGTTTGTCCCAAATCAGCTCCATATCATCCTCTTGGATGCAATCATGATGGTGCGACCGGCAATAATTGCAACCCAAACAGGGCTGCGTCACATGGAAAATCGTATCAAACCGAAAGACGGAATGCCCCGCTTCCGACGCGCCTGATATGAAATTGTCTGCTAATAAAGCCGAAGTTCCTTTCTTATGAGGACTTCCTGTAATCACTAATATCTCCATTTATGTGCATTGGTTTTAGAATAAGATAAACGATTCCGGGCGTCAACTCCGGAAAAGACATACAATATTCGCAATTTTATCGGAAATATGCAAGACAAGAGGTGAGGTTTTCAGATATTTTACTATATTTGCCCTATCAAATAAAGATTAAACAAGAAATGAACTATTACGAAGTCACATTCACCTACGATACATCCGTCGAGACGGAAGCCATAAGCGACGTCTTGGCCGCCGAACTGGGCGAAATCGGATTCGAAAGTTTTACGGAAAACGCCGAGGGATTGCAGGCTTACATTCCGGAAAACATGTATGCCGAAGCCACCTTGCAGGAAAAGCTGATGCAATTCCCCATCGAAGGCGTAGGCTTCCATTATACCGCCCAACGCATCGAAAGCCAAGATTGGAACGAGGAATGGGAGAAGCATTACTTCAAGCCCATCCGTATCGGAAAGGAATGCATCATCCGCGCTTCATTTCATGAACCGGAAGCGGGCTATACATATAATATAATAATAGACCCGAAAATGGCGTTCGGAACGGGCAACCATGCCACCACCTTCCTGATGATTCAAGAAATGCTCCAACTCGACTTGGAGGGGAAAGAGTTATTGGACATGGGATGCGGGACGGCCGTATTGGCTATCTTAGCCCGAATGCGGGGCGCCAAACGCGTCGTAGCCATCGACATCGACGAATGGGCATACCGCAATGCGATTGAAAACATCCACATCAACCAGACGGACGATATCGAAGTCGCCTTGGGAGGAGCGGAACGCATCGCGGATTTCGGAAAGTTCGACGTGGTATTTGCCAATATCAACCGCAACATCTTGCTTGCCGATATGCCCCATTATGCCGCCAGCATGAAGCCAGGAGCCCTCTTGTTCATGAGCGGATTCTATACGGAAGACATCCCCGCCCTCGAAGAAGAATGCCAGAAAAACGGCTTAAAACTCCTATCTTATACCGAAAAAGAGCACTGGGCGGCTATAAAAACAAAGAAATGTTGAGATTTTAACAAGATTTCATGGCAAAGTCTAAACAATTCTTTATATTTGCACGTTACTAATTAAAAACACAATAAAAAGAAAAGGTTATGAAAAGTGTAGATTCAAAATTACTGCTGGGCTTGGTAGTAGGTGCAGCAGTAGGTGCAGCCGTAGGATACTTGGCTGCTACAGACAAAAGAGAAGATTTGCTGAATGAATTAAACAACGTAGTAGGCAAAGTAAAAGAAGGCTTCAACACGGCTTTGGCTAAATACAAAGAAGGCAAAATTGAAGCAGCAAAAACAGTAGAAGAAACGGTCGCTGAATAATGAAAGATTCCGAGATTTTCCAGAATCTAAGAAAAGACATTTCCACATTCATCGACCTCAAGCTGGAACTGTTGAAATTAAACACGTATGAGAAGAGCGGCAAAATCGTGGCGCTCCTCTCGTACGGTTTAATTCTATTGTTTTTGGCTTTCTTCGCAATTCTATTTATTTTTCTTGCATTGGGATTCTTTATCGGCGAAGTTTTAGACAATGCCGCAGCAGGATTCGGGGTGGTCGCTTTCCTTTATTTGGTTATCATTCTATTTGTGGTAGCTAATAAAGAACGCATCCGCCTGCAAATCGTGAATGCCGTACTTGCCACATTGACCGCCAACGAAGAAAAACAAAACACAAACGAAAATGGAACAAACAAGAATGACACCACTGGAGAAATTGCAAGCAAATAAGCAACGCCTCCAGACGGCTTGCAACGAACAAGAAAAGAAAATCAACGCTACATTTTCTTATATACAAGAGAATGCAGGGAGTTTGCTTTTGTCAGGCGTGTCATCACTTTTGTTTCCCTCCAAACCGAGCAACAAAGCGGACGGCAAACCGGCGGTTGCCCAAAAAGACAATGCCACAAGCCCTTCTCCGTTGAGTACTACGGATATTCTTTCGTTAGGGAAATCGTTGCTTCCGGTCGCATGGGACATTATCCAACCGATCCTTATCAGCTGGAGCATTCGTACGGCAAAGAAAAAGATTATAGGATTGTTCACCTCTAAGAAGAAAAAAGCGGACACGAAGGATTTAAAGAATAATTAATGATTTCGGGTATACTTTTTTCACTAGTTTATAACACTGGAATAAAAAACATAACTAAATTTGCAGTCGGAAAAACGAAGGGACTTAGAGAAAGGCTCGGCGTTGAATTCCAAGACAAAAAGAAAATAATATATTAATAAACCCATAAAAGTTTTATTACAATGATTAAAGTAGGTATTAATGGTTTTGGTCGTATCGGACGTTTCGTATTCCGTGCAGCTCAAAAGAGAAACGACATTCAGATCGTAGGTATTAACGACTTGTGCCCGGTTGATTACTTGGCTTACATGTTGAAGTATGATACAATGCACGGTGCATTCGACGGAACAATCGAAGCTGACGTAGAAAACAGCAAGCTGATCGTTAACGGTAAAGAAATCCGTGTAACAGCTGAAAAGAATCCTGCTGATTTGAAATGGAATGAAGTTGGTGCAGAATATGTAGTTGAATCTACAGGTCTGTTCTTGACGAAAGAAAAAGCTCAGGCTCACATCCAGGCTGGTGCTAAATATGTTGTAATGTCAGCTCCTTCTAAGGATGACACTCCAATGTTCGTTTGCGGTGTTAACGAAAAATCTTATGTAAAGGGTACTCAGTTCGTTTCTAACGCTTCTTGTACTACTAACTGCTTGGCTCCTATTGCTAAGGTTTTGAACGACAAGTTCGGTATTGTAAACGGTTTGATGACTACAGTTCACTCTACAACTGCAACTCAGAAGACTGTAGACGGTCCTTCAATGAAAGACTGGCGCGGTGGCCGTGCTGCTTCTGGCAACATCATCCCGTCTTCTACAGGTGCTGCTAAGGCTGTAGGTAAAGTTATTCCGGAATTGAACGGCAAATTGACTGGTATCTCAATGCGTGTTCCGACTTTGGACGTTTCTGTAGTTGACTTGACTGTTAACTTGGCTAAGCCGGCTACAAAGGCTGACATCTGCGCAGCTATGAAGGAAGCTTCTGAAGGCGAATTGAAGGGTGTTCTGGGTTACACAGAAGATGCAGTTGTTTCTTCTGATTTCTTAGGCTGCACTTTGACTTCTATCTTCGATGCAAATGCAGGTGTTTACTTGACTGATACTTTCGTTAAGGTTGTTTCTTGGTACGATAACGAAATCGGTTACTCTAACAAAGTATTGGATTTGATCGCTCACATGGCATCTGTAAACTGCTAATTGAAGCTATTTAATTCATACATCATAAAAAGCCGTACCTCTTACACGAGGTATGGCTTTTTTCATCTTTTTCCTATTTGCTTATGCGTTTTGAATTATCATCTCCTTTTAAACCAACCGGAGACCAACCAGAAGCTATTACCGCACTTGTCGACGGACTGAACGCTGGTGTGCCTTTCCAAACATTATTGGGCGTCACAGGTTCAGGAAAAACATTTACGATTGCGAACGTGATTCAAGAAATCCAACGTCCGACACTTATTCTCAGCCACAATAAAACATTGGCGGCGCAACTTTATAGCGAATTCAAGGCATTCTTCCCCAATAATGCCGTAGAATATTTTGTCTCTTACTATGATTATTATCAACCGGAAGCCTATTTGCCTTCGACCGACACATACATTGAGAAAGATTTGGCTATCAACGACGAAATCGATAAACTGAGGCTTCGGGCTACCGCTTCACTGTTATCAGGACGCCGGGACGTCATTGTGGTTTCATCCGTTTCATGCCTTTATGGTATGGCCGATCCACGTGCTTTTGCCGAACAGGTTGTCCATTTGGAACAAGGCATGCACATCGACCGCGACGAGTTGCTCCGTCGTTTTGTGGCGGCGCTTTATGTCAACAACAAAATGGATTTCACGAGCGGTTGTTTCCGGGTGAATGGCGACACGGTGGATATTTTCCCGGCCATCGAGACGTTTGACGGCGTAGCGTATCGAATTGAATTCTGGGGAAATGAAATCGACCGCATTTCTTCGTTCGATCCCAATACGGGACAGGATATAGATGAACAAGACGAATTGAATATTTATCCAACCAACCTCTTCGTCACCACACAAGAACGCATCAATCAAGCCATTGGAGAAATCGACGTAGACCTGGGCAAGCAAGTAGAATATTTGAAAGAAATCGGGAAACCTTACGAAGCCAAGCGTCTCTACGAACGCGTTACCTACGATTTGGAAATGATTCGCGAATTGGGGCATTGTTCGGGTATCGAGAATTATTCCCGCTATTTCGACGGACGGGAAGCGGGAGAGCGTCCCTTCTGCCTCTTGGACTATTTCCCGAAAGATTTCCTTTTGGTAGTAGACGAGAGCCACGTAACGATTCCGCAAATCCGCGCGATGTATGGCGGAGACTATGCCCGTAAGAAGAACTTGGTGGATTACGGTTTCCGCCTCCCTTCCGCCATAGACAACCGTCCGTTGACCTTCGAGGAGTTCGAATCGCTCACGCCTTGCGCTATCTACGTCAGTGCGACGCCAGCCGATTATGAACTGCAAAAGAGTGAAGGCATTGTGGTGGACCAAGTCATCCGCCCGACAGGCTTGTTAGATCCAGTCATTGAAGTACGCCCTACGTTGAATCAGATAGACGACCTGATGGAAGAAATCGCCCAACGCGCCGATGCGGACGAGCGTGTCCTCGTCACGACATTGACCAAACGAATGGCCGAAGAACTAACGACTTACATGACCCGCATGGGCGTCCGTTGCAACTACATCCACAGCGACGTGGACACCTTGGAACGTGTGCAAATCATGGACGATTTGCGCAAAGGGCTGTTCGATGTCCTCATCGGCGTCAACCTCTTGCGCGAAGGATTGGACCTGCCGGAAGTTTCGCTCGTAGCCATTCTCGATGCAGACAAGGAGGGCTTCCTGCGGTCGCACCGTTCGCTGACCCAGACAGCCGGCCGTGCCGCCCGCAACGTCCACGGCAAGGTGATTTTCTATGCCGACAAAATCACCGAAAGCATGCGCCTCACCATCGAAGAGACCAATAGGCGACGCGAAAAACAAATGAATTACAACGAGAAACACGGCATCACGCCGAAGCAGGTCGTCAAGAACAGCGTCTCCATTTTGGGCGAAAAGCAACAGGCGCAGGGCGAGCCGTATGCGTATGTAGAACCAACGCCACTCCTCGCCGCCGACCCGATTGTGCAATATATGAACCGCGAACAGCTGGAAAAGGCCATCGAGCAAACGCGTCGGCAGATGACAGAAGCAGCCAAGAAACTGGAGTTTATCGAAGCCGCCCAATACCGCGACGAACTGGTGAAACTCGAAGCCCTGCTGGAGGAGAAAAAAGAATGAAAGCTAACGTTTTACTCGTCCTCCTTTTCCTCGTGGTATTTCCGAAAATCACTGCGCAGGAAATTTACCATACACCTGCGGATTCGATCTTATGCATGCAGTATTTGCAGGCGTTGAACGACAAAGAGGAAGAAGGGGGTGAGCGGATCATCTGCGCCGCCAAGCTCCTGCTGGACAAGCCTTACCAGTCCGCTACATTGGAACGGGAACCAGAAGGCGTGGTGGTCGACCTGCAGCGTTTCGACTGCACGACGTTCGTAGAATCAATCCTGGCCCTAAGCTTGGCATCAGCCGAAACAGAACCTTCGTTTACCGGATTTGTGGATACGTTGCGCCAAATCCGTTATCGGGGCGGCACGGTTTCCTACCTCGAAAGGCTTCATTACCTGTCCGATTGGATTTACGAGAATCAACGGAAGGGACGGATTACCGACGTGACGCCCCGCCTCACAGGCAGCCAACCCTATCGCCCGCAGCTCTCCTACATGTCGACGCATCCGGACGCTTACCCGGCGTTGAAGTCCCACCCTGCGTGGACAGACTCGCTCCGGCTCATCGAGCAGCGCGCCATGCGACATGCCCCATCCGCTTATTTGCCTAAGGAAAACTTGACGCCTGAGGAGATACGGAATGGCGACCTCATCGCATTCGTGACGCGCATACCGGGACTCGACGTCACCCATATCGGCATCGCCTATTGGCGGAACGCGAAAGAATTGACCTTCCTGCATGCCTCTTCTACCGCCCAGCGGGTCGTCGTGCAGCCTGGCACGCTGCAAACCTACCTAATGCGCCAAAAACAATGCCGCGGAATATGGATTCTCCGCCCCAAGACAGGCAGAACCCCGCATTTTTATCACCCATAGCAGAAAAAAGTTTCATTTTGTCAAACTTTTTAGGTCTTTATGTATTGACATCAACGCAGAAAAAGCGTATTTTTGTGCCACATAAATATGTTATACAACAAGTAGCTTTTTAGAACCGTGGTTAAGCAACAACGAAAAGAAGAAATCGATTTCTCTTCCAGCCTCGCAGAAGTCTGGCGCGTCTTGAACGAGAACGAACGGGACATCCTTCGTAAGCATTCGACCATCCGCACCTTTAAGCGGAACGGCCTCATTTATTACCAAGGAGATGAACCGAAAGACATGATGTGCCTGCTGAAAGGGAAGGTCAAAATCTATAAAGACGGCATAGGCGGACGAACGCAAATCATCCGCATGATCAAGCCTATCCAATACTTCGGATACCGGGCCTTCTTCGCCCACGAGAATTACCTGACAAATGCTTCGGCGTTCGAACCTTCCACCATCTGCATGATTCCGCTGAACATCGTGACGGACCTCATCTACGGGAATCCCAACCTGGCGATGTTCTTCATCCGCCAGCTCTCTACAGACCTGGGTATCTCGGATGAACGGACTATCAACTTGACGCAGAAGCATATTCGCGGACGTCTGGCCGAATCGTTGCTTTTCCTCAAGGATAGCTATGGATTGGAAGCCGACGGCGCGACGCTAAGCATCTACCTTTCGCGCGAAGACCTGGCCAACCTCTCGAATATGACGACCTCGAACGCGATCCGCACCCTCACCACGTTCGCCAACGAGCACGTCATTGCCATGGATGGAAAGAAAATCCGCATCATCAACGAGGAACGGCTCAAGCAGATCAGCCGGTTAGGATAAACTATAAATAAAGACTTTAGCACACAGAGGCACAGAGACACGGAGCTTTTAATTGCTAATTATTAATTGCTCCGTGTTTTTGTGCCTCCGTGTTTTTATCTCCTATTCCCAGTAGCGTTCAACGGGATCGTGAGTAGTTTCGCATTCGCGGGACATTTGTTGCCTTAGCTGCGTAATGCGCTTACGTTGCTTCGTCTCGCCTGCCAGGTTGTCCATCTCGTAGGGGTCTTGTTGGAGATTGAACAGTTGGGTCGTGCGGGTGCCGTTTACGTTATACTCGATGAGCTTCCAAGTCCCATCGGAAACGGCGCGCTGGAAGAAACGATAGCCATAGTAGAGATAATCCCGCACAGGTTTGTCCTGCCTCAAGACCGGGAGGAGCGAACGCCCGTCTGCCGAATCGGGTATCGGTGTGCCGGTCAGCTCGCAAAGCGTGGGGAATAGGTCAATCAAGTAACAGAGCTTATCTGTCTGGCGCGGAGTCGCCGATGCCGTCCCAGCCTCCTTGATGATAAGCGGCACCCGCACGCTATGCTCATACACGCTCTGCTTCCCCATCAGTCCGTGTTGCCCTACCGCCAGTCCGTTGTCTCCGGCAAAGATGATGATGGTATTATCGTAGATTCCAGCTTCTTTGAGGGCAGCCACAATCTCTCCCACCCGCTTGTCTACGTGGCTAATCATCGCGTAATAATCATACAGGTGTTGACGGACCTCCTCTTTCGTGCGGGGAAAAGCGGCCAGTACTTCGTCGCGTATCTTCAATTCGCCATTATCAAAGGGATGCTCCGGCAGGAAGTTCGGAGGCAATTGGATGCTGTCGAGCTGGTAATGCGCCCGGTATTCTGCGGGCATGGTACGCGGGTCGTGCGGCGACATGTAGGCCAGGGAAAGGAAGAAGGGTTGCTGCGTTCCCGCCTCTCCTTGCGCTTTGATAAACTCGATAGCTTCATGCGAGAAGATATCCACCGAATGCTTACCCGAATAGACATACTCGCCCGGCAAGTATTCCACTTTATTCGATTTCGACCATTCCTTTATGATAGGCCGGCAGGGCGAATAGTCCCCATCCGCATGATAATCGTAAAGCGGCACGTTCCAATGGTCGTACATACCGCCGAAGTAGACCGCCTTCGCATCGCAGAAGCACCGGTTAAAGGCTTGCGTATCGTTGTGCCACTTCCCGATATGGAAAGTCGTATAACCATTCGCCTGCAAGGCCTCCCCTATGGTCTTCTGCTCTGGCGGGATGATGGCTCCCTCCTTTTGCAAGGTATGCAAGTATTTACCGGTCATCAGCATCGCCCGGCTGGGCATACTGACGGCTCCGGAAGTCCCGCCCATAATGTGAGCGTTCGTAAAGAGCGTACCGTCTTGGGCCAAGGCGTCGAGGCAAGGCGTATAAGTCTCCTCGACACCAGCGGCATGGACCGTTGTACCGCGCATATCGTCTGCCAATATCAACAAGACATTGGGCTTTTGGGCTGTCTGCGCGCTGGAAAGGAAGGGCAGCAAGCAGAGCGCCGAACTAAGTATCGTTTCTGTTCTCATGTATTAGCTATGAATAAGATTAGGATTCTTGTACAGCTTCCCACACACGAATAAGTTTCTGAAGCAGTCCCTCCAACGAGGCCAACGGGAGCATATTGGCACCATCAGACTTGGCTTCGGCCGGATTGGGATGGGTCTCGAGGAAGAGGCCGTCGGCCCCGACCGCAATGGCTGCTTTGGCGATCGTCTCAATCAAGGCTGGCATACCGCCCGTCACGCCCGACGTCTGGTTGGGCTGTTGCAGGGAATGGGTCGCGTCCATGACGACCGGAAACCCGAATTGCTTCATCTCCGGAATCCCCCGGTAGTCCACGACCAAGTCGGTATAGCCAAAGGTCGTTCCCCGCTCGGTGACCATCACATTCGGATTACCCGCATCCAGCACCTTCTGGACCGCGAACTGCATCGCCCCGGGCGAGAGGAATTGCCCTTTCTTGATATTCACCACCTTCCCCGTCTTGGCCGCAGCTACCAGCAAGTCGGTCTGCCGGCAAAGGAAAGCGGGGATTTGGAGCACATCTACATATTCGGCCGCCATCTGCGCCTCCTGCGTCTCGTGGATGTCCGTTACCGTCGGTATGCCAAACGTCTCGTGCACTTTGCGGAGTATCTTCAACGCTTTCTCATCCCCGATGCCGGTAAACGAGTCCAGCCGCGAACGGTTCGCCTTCCGGTAAGAGCCTTTGAAGACGTAAGGTATCTGCAACCGTTGGGTGATTTCCGTAATCTGTTCGGCTATGTCCATCGCCATCTTCTCCCCTTCAATCACGCAAGGGCCTGCCAGGAGGAAGAAGCGAGGTTTATTCTTTAAATCTGCTATACTAAACATATCTTTATCTGATTAAATTCATTACTTGTTGTACTTTCTCGCCCATCGGGAGCGAAGCGTCTATCCAATGGATTTCGAACCCGCGCCGCTCCATGCCCCGGAACCACGTCATTTGCCTTTTCGCGAACTGGTGGATGGCGATCTCCAAGAGGCGGACCATCTCGTCATAGTCCAACTGCCCAATCACATACTGGGTCAGGTACTTGTATTCCAGTCCGTAATAAATCAGGTCCTCCGCCGGAATACCACTCTCCAGCAGGGCGCGCACCTCGTCTACCATCCCCTCCTTCAGCCGTTCCCGCAACCGGTGGGAGATCTTCGCACGCCGCGCCTCCCGGTCGATATCCAGCCCGATAATCAGGCTATCAATCGGTTCATACTCATGCTTATCCGGCGCCTGGGTCTGGTAGTATTCCTCTATCTCGATGGCTCGGATTGCCCGCTGGGCGGAATCCACATCCGTTTTGTTGTGCAACGTCTTATAGGAGGCCAGGATTTGCTCCAATTCCGCTAAACTCTTGCCTTTGAGTGACTCCCGAAGGGCAGGGTTCTGCGGCACATCCAACAGTTTATACCCCTTCAAGACCGCCTCGATGTACATGCCCGTCCCGCCACACAGCACAGGCACTTTCCCCTTCGCCCGTATGGCCGCAAACGCCTCATGGAAATCGTGCTGGTATTCAAACACATTGTACTTCGTCCCCGGCTCCCGTATGTCTATCAAATGGTAAGGGATGGGGACGCCCTGGACGATATAATCCCCCAAATCCTTTCCCGTTCCCAAGTCCATGCGCCGGTAAACCTGCCGGGAATCCCCACTGATAATCTCCGTGCCCAGCCGGTAAGCCACCTGCGCCGCCAGCGCCGTCTTGCCCGATGCTGTAGGGCCTATGATTGTGATCAATTCTTTCATTCTTTATATCTATTCATTAACCGTTCTCCATCCATTCCTCATAGAGAGCAACGGGTCCATAATGCCATAGTTTCGTTTCCTCCTTTTCCAACTCCTTATACGTATTGGAATGATAAAACAAACGAAGCGAATCCATAATATCTGTCCCTTTCTGTTTGGCATAGATTTCAGCCACCAAACTCACCTTGCTTGGCAATAACAAATAGAGATTCTTATTGGTTATTTCCCGATTCATAAGCCTATCTTTTGAGATGTTACAAAATCCAAATAACGAAGGGAACGTTCCGTATGAAACAATAACTGGTCAATCAACTCATACGTTTTCAACTCCCGAATCAATCCATCCTTATCCAATAATCCTCCCTCATACAGAGCAAAAGCCGCATATACACGGTCGTTGGCAACAGGTCCATATACCAAATCATAATCATGCTGGAATTCCAACGATTCCCGGTTAGACATGACGAAATCCAACCATGCCTCATCAGGTTTGTCAAACCACAATACCCGTAAATCTTGAATAGCCAGCTCGTCCAATTGATACACATTTACATAACCGACAGAGGCTGTTTTCTTTTGCCGTCTCTTCACCCATTGTTCCGCCTGTTCATAAGACGTAGTCGTGTAAAATCCCATACCATAATCCAGTGTCCGCGTAGGAGGCAAGATTCGGGGATTCCGAATTTCTTCCAAACTTCCATGGTACAGCTTCATCGCGCCCCCTCCTTTCCTTGGATGTAGGCATCGATATCAGCCATCAGCCAACGGTGACCTTGCGTATGTAACACCTCAAAATTGTCCCACAAGTAATTCGTTACGCCATAACGGTCGAACAATTCCATTACCTTTACACCCGTCGCCGAAACATGCATCTTGTATTGCTCAATGCAAAAAGAGATGAAATAGGCCTTATCTAAATTTTTGTTTGCCATAGCTCCTTTTAATTAGCTCTTTCATTTCTTATTTTACTATTCATAGGAAGTAGCTCTTCAACCCGAGTACATGCCGTTTTATACTCTTTCTCTGTCTCGATCTTCATGCAAAACAGCTTCTATATCGTTTTTAAAAGTACGTGCTTCACGCAATTCGCGTACCATATCATCAGCGCTCATGCCTGGAAAATCCTCGTCTTTCCACACGCCATAAAACCGGCTGGCTGAAACCGGTTCCGCCTTCTTCTCTTCGGGTTTGTGAACCAAGGAGCGAACCAAGCGGTCTATCAAATCCACCTTCCGCTCGTCGCTCAAATCCTTCAGCAAGTTCCAATAATAATCGTTTGCTACAGCTGTTTCCATCTTGAGATCTCCTATCTTTAAGTTTTTCGCAAAAATAGGAAAAATCGGCCTATTCACCGTCTTTCCCCTCCTCTTTTTTCTCCTGCTGCTGGGCCTGCCATTCCCGGTAATCCTTGATCGAGGCGAACGAGATGCCTTGGTCCACAATGCCACTGATTTGGTAGGAAAGGAGTTGTTGCACCGCCTCGCGCAACTCGCGGGAGGGACGAAACACGATGCGCTCGTTGCGGATCAGGTGCGACCCGAATTGCTCTGGCAGCCACACCCCTTCGCTCCCATACTCCAACTTCAACGAACCGAGCCGCCCCAACTGGACCTTCTCCCCTCGCGCCAACAAGCACGGAAGGTGCTTGAACAAAAGCTCCAAGCCCATCTGCAACTCTATGTCTGCCAACGTCGTATGCACAGTTGCATTACGGCATAACTCGCGTGTCGTCACCTGCCGTCCCGGTGCGGGAGCGGCATACCATAACTCGCTCTTCTCCTTGTTCAGCGGGTTCTTCTTGCGCACCAACTTATAACGTGCCATGCTTTTCCTCCTATGTTTTATTGCATCCAACCTTCGTACCTAAGAGTCAGCAATTCCCGTATGTCAGCTTTCCCAACATACGTATATTAGCCCTCCTAAGATACGTATCTTACTGATAGAAATCCGTACAGCTTTGCACTCCAAACCCGTACAACTTTACCTACCAAATCCGTACAGGTTTATACCTAAAACCCGTACAGGTTTCTATCGGCAAAGATAAGGATTAGGGGTGAAAATTCCTATAGATGGCGGGAAGAAATATACGGAGAAAAGTGATTTTCAGGTCTAAGGCACAAGGGCTACAAAAAACAAGCCCCAAGTCCGGGGACCTGGGGCTCTCTATTCAAACCACTTTTGGAGAGGGATTATGCAACGATTACTTCGTCAAACTTACTTTAAAGCTTCC
This sequence comes from uncultured Parabacteroides sp., assembly GCA_944325335.1. GTDB lineage: Bacteria > Bacteroidota > Bacteroidia > Bacteroidales > Tannerellaceae > Parabacteroides. The sequence continues at coordinate 74,097 of CALUZR010000009.1, forward strand.
GGCGTGTTCCGTCGCAATGATATATACACCTTCTGCTTTAGGGGTATAAATCGTAGCAGAACCGTCGCTTACATCATGATGTAGCAATTTGCCAGACATGTCATAGATAGAGAACCGTTCGCCCGGTTCCAGACCTTGGATAGAAAGCTGTCCATCTATCGCCTTAATTTGGATATGCTCGGCGTGGATGTTTTCATTCGCTACCGGGTCTTTGCCATTCATGACTACGAACGTACCCATCTTATCGGTCTCGAAGGTCAACGTATTGTTCACTTCGTTGTATTCTGGAATAATCTTCGTCACCTCTTCGTCGCATTCACGCAAGATGTAATAGTTGGCCGTGCCCGAAGCGCGGAGTTGTTGGCTGACGATCAGGCGATCTGGTAATTTGACGCGCAGGATGCAACCGCCCGGAACGATCTTCAGGGTTTCTGTCTTCAGGACGTTGCCGTCTTTATCTTTGCTGACATAGCCGATAAGCTCTTCGATGGAACTGATATAATCATCGCCATTACCTTCACCTTCTTCGACCGCAGCAGACAGAGGACCGTCCCATCCTTCTGGATCACTATAGGAAATTTCAGGCGTAAGTTCATGGTTATCGCCACCAAGACCGTTCAAATAATCTTCGAGTTCGTCTATATCATCAATATAAAGATCATCCGGTGTTAAGTTTTCTTCTGGATTATTCGGACATGGTACAGGATCGCATTTAATTACAGGTGTTAATATGTCTATTTTCTCAGGAATAAACTGTGCCGTCAATACTACATCCGACGGCGGCATCTTGAAGGTAAATGTATTTGCCTGCGTTCCTTCCGTCAGCTTGTTCACTTCGTTATAGCGCAACGAACCTTCCTGCAAATGATAGCCGGACTTCGGTTCTACCGTAACCGTAATCACTTCATTTCCCTTGGCTGTAGCCTTGCTGGCCTTAATGGTTCCATATTGATAAGCTTCTGCTTTGATATTAAATGAGCGATTTGCTGCATCCAAATTGTTCAATATAATATTATTGCCGCTCAATGAGAAGCTATATTTGTTCGCCGTGCGATACGCAAACTGCTTTACGTCCGCTTGCGTCAATTGGTAATTGTTCGTACCAGAAGCTACAATTGTACCCGAAGGCAAATTCAACGTCATGTGCCCTACTGTTACTTTATGCTTCAAGGCAGACGAAACCAAGATCTTTCCGTCTCCATTCAGGATAATCACCTCTTTAATGTTCGCATCGCCCTTCAACGTAAAGGCTTTCGTGACGTACAAGCCATAGAGGCTACCCGAATTATCGCCAATCGTACCGCTGTTGATGCCCATCACGCCGTTTGTCATTTGGATGCTGGCCATGATGTAACGTCCAACGTTCCGATTGCTTGAAATCGTACCGCCGTTCATCGAGAACTTACCGTTACCGCTGACCCATATAATGTCGCCGCCTTCGCTATCGTTGCCCGTAATCGAACCCAAATTGAATTCCAGTTCGCCCTTCGCTACCGTCACGACTGCATCGCTGCCACCACGCGCCAAGGCGTTCGTCAATTTCGTATCTTCTACGATCTGGCACTTGCCGCCATTCATTTCAATCAGCGTGCAATACCCGTGTGCCTGACTCTTGTTTCCATCCAATACCGTGCCAGCCAGACGAAGCAAACCGCTGCGGATATCAAACATGCGTAAATCGGCTGTCGCTGCATTGACCAACGTACCATCCACCAACACCACGTACTTGTTGTTGATTACAATCGAGCTATAAATCAAAATCTTGTTCGTGCCCAAATCGATGAACTCCGGACTGGAAGCTGTGCCTTTGCTGTTGTCGATCGCCGCCTGCAATTCCTCTTGGGTCGTGATACCGGAGGATGTGCCGCCCTTCACCAAATAAATGATATTGTCTTCCAATACTAATGAATAGCCTTCTGGAACAACGATGTATTTCAAATCATTTTCCGTAATCGTATAGCTATAGCCTTGAATAAGGGCAAACTTGTCAGGAAGAGTTACACCTGTCCGGATAATAAATGTAATCTTAAACGACAATGATTTAGTCAAGTGAATCACGTTATTCGGATTGATGGAAACATTGCCAACCAATGTATAATTGCTTGGTGTCGGAAGTGCACACAACCAATATCCGCCATTGAAATCAATGTATCCGCCTTCATTCTTATAAATAGTTCCACCCGCATATTCGAAATAAGCCTCTTTATTTGTATAGCCGAATATGCCAATAATGCGGAAGTTTTCTCCTACATTATTTTGGATATAGCCGCCGTTCATTACGAAATGACCTTTATAGATACTGATGACAGAAGCCATCGATATATCTCCATAGAAATAATTGTATTCAATAGAACCGCCATTCATAATGAAATTACCATCGAATATCCATACTGCGCTAACATCGCTTGTTAAACCTGCGCCGCGTAAAATAGAACCAGTTCCCATTGTTACCGTTGCGCCTCCTTGGATATTAATCAAGCTAACCATGCGATAACCAGTTCCCGTATTTCCACCATTAATAGTAGTTCCTTCAAACGAAAGTCCTCCGCCTTTGATTGTAATGACAGAGCCTCCAGCCGTTCCGCCTTTCCAAACTAAAGTACCACCGACGAAATGGATAAACTTACCTTCAATTGTAAGCCCTTTCTCAATAACGATTTCACCATCTAACTTGATTTCAGTCGGCTTCTCTTCAGTTCCATCTGCACAGTTCAGGTAATCTTGCAATTCTTTTTCTGTATCGATATCACCATCATCTTCACTTTCGGTAGTTAATACGGCTTGATTATCTTCCAGCTTGACAGTTTGGCCTTGGATCTGTCCATTTACGATGCGAATATTATTTATATCGGATTGAGTTAATTGATAATCATTCGCACCTTTTGCGATTACGTCGCCGTTATTTGAATGTGTATGAATGGTCAAAGTTGTTGCCAATTCACTAGTCAATAAGATTGGAGCATCTTTATCAGCCCACATATGACTTTCTATTTCACCTAAGCGAACACCACGAGATGCCAAATAGAACGATACAGTTCTTACAGTAGTAGAATTATTGGAAACAGAACCTTCGCATATATTATCTTGCATAACACCTTCTGTTAAGTATAATATACCAAAATTCATGATTAGGTGATTTGCTTCACCTTTATTACTCCTAATTATACCACCGTTCAATGTAAAAGTACCAGCATTATTTACAACTAAGGCATGTTCAAAACCTTCATTATTTTGGAGTGTGCCACGTAATACAACCGAACCTCCTTCTTGAATATCCAAAAGCGGGTTACTGTTTGCTACGTTTTTACCATCTAAAGTATTATTTATTGTAACAGATGCATTTTTCAGAATAGTCAACATTACACCTTTAAAACCAGAAGCGCGATAAAGCGAACCACCAGTGATGTTATAATAGCCTGTACCTACTCTGATATTTTCTGTAATAGCAATACCTGCTTCTGCAATCTTAACCTCCTTTATTGAACCTAACGGACCAGATGCTAAAGCTTCTCGTAATTCTTCTTCTGTAGAAATCACATCGCTACTACTACTTTCTTTGCTCAGAATTACTTGATTGTTTTCCGTTTCAAGTCTCAGAGAATAACCGGAATCAGCCAATCCATCCACATCCATCCGTTCCACATCAGCCTCTGTAATCGTATACAAAGATGTAGTATTCATACCTTTGACAAGTACTTCACCTTCAGACATAGACGTAGGATGAATCCGCAACGAATACTTTAATGCAGAACATAGGATTATTGGATTCGAACTTCTGATATATCCTTCCAATTGGGCATCCCCATAAAAATAGATGTTTTTACCCACAATGGAATAATCGGATTGATTGCCTACTATTCCACCACTTCTAAAGTAAAACGAACCTAACGTACTTATCATGCTGGATTGCGTTCCCCCACAACTATTATTCACTATCATACCTCCATCCATGATAAAAGTTCCGTCATTCTCAACAGCTGCAGAATAAGTTCGGACAACTACTTTTGTATTTTTTAGCGTCGCAATATTGCATGCCGCATTTGTAATCTTGCCTCCATCAGCAAGTGTAGCAGAACCTCCTTCTTCAATTTTAAGAATTGCTGCCTTTGCTGTAAGATCCTTTCCATCTAATGTATTTTCAATTGTAACATTACCACCATTTAAAATTTTCAACAGGGATCCATCATAACCTTCTGCTCGATAAAGTGGACCACCAAAAAGACGGACACCATTACGAGAAACCGGCATCACTGAGTCTATAGCAATACCATCGGGATTAATAGGCTTCTCTTCCCCCGCCCTCGTAGTAGGCGAATTCAACACTTCAATGAGTTCTTCCTGCGTAGAAATGTACTTGGTTTGGGCAGACAGCCCGGATGCGGAGAACCAACACATCCAAATGAGCCATAAGGCAAAGGCTCTTTTTACATTCATGCGTATCATGATACATGTTTTTTGTTTCCCCCAGCCCCCCAAAGAGAGATTAGCAATAAATAAAAAGCGTGGGAACTGTACTTGTCGCTTATCCCACACTTCAGGCCTTCGCATTGCCCACCAAAGAAGATAAGCAACGAAGAAAGCCCACGCCCTGTTGTATGCAGAATGCCTTCATGCGCCCAGACGACGCATGAAGCAAACCTATACAAACCTCACGAGGACATCTACCGTTGCCTTGCCTCCTCTTTAGTTCAAAGTTGCGAAGTTTGAAGTGTAGAAGACAAGACGTTTCAAGTAAACGCCTTCCTAAATACCGTTTAATACCCATATCCCCCTCTCCTGGGATAAGTATCAAATCTTTGCAAATGTAGGAAGATATATTTAATAACCCATAGCTTTTTTTAGAAAAAGTGAAAAACTTTTTTCTGTCTGTATCAAAAGAAATGGGTTCAACGGCTTTTCTTGGGCTACAAAAAGCAAGCCCCAAGTCCGGGGACTTGGGGCTCTATTCACTAATAAAACATATTGAATCGGGCGATTCGCATCGGCCTTAATTCTTTAGCTTAAATACCTTGTCGCCGATACGAACAATGTAGATGCCGCGACTAACCGAGTAAGATTGCAAACCAACCTGCTCCTCATTCTTGATAATCGCACCTGACATGCTAATGATTATTACCTCTTCGCGATTCGGAGTGTAAACGTAGATACTACCATCCTTCGTGTAGGCTTTCACGCCTTCGAGGTCGTCGATACCAGTCGCATCCTCCTTCTCTACATCCGTTACTTTCACATAGATATCGGTGTAGATGTTGTAGATGATGTACTCGCCCGGTTGCACGCCTTCCTCTATTTCTTCCCAATAGCCATAGAGGCTGCGCTTGATTTGCACCTTCATATTTTCAGCATCATAACCCTCCAGAATCTTGTCGATATAGACGCTGACCTGGTTGCCTTCCTTCACTACGTCCTTGCTCAACGAAAGTTCGACTCCGTCGCTGGTGGCCGCAGTGTCTACATATATATTATAGTACTTCGCGGGGCGGTCGATGCTGCTGCCGCCGTGGCCATGGTCTTTGTCGTCGTCATCGTCGTTCGGGTCGATGGTAATTTCATCATCTGGGAGTTCCACATCATAATTGCCGTCTTCATCTGCATTCTGTTTTCCTTCTTCCACGTTAGTCGTAATGTCGCTTGTGCTACCGATATAGTTAATCGTGTAGTTACTTTGCTTGAAGTCGCCATTATCCTTCAGACTAAAGTCACGTAAGAATACGGTGCTGCCTTCGACTTCCAGGTAGCAATCAGAGATTGTCGGTTCTTCACCGGTTACATTACCTGTATAGGTGATGCTCGACTTACTCCAATTAATGTTTTCCGTATCAGTGATTACGGACGGGAAATTAAAATCGACCGTCATCGGCTTTTCTGTAATCTTCAGGGTAACAGTTGCTGTCCCACCAGAAATATACGTGCTTTCTTGGAAGGTTACAGTTACTTCATATTCGCCGACGTCTTTCCCTGCATTATCGTAATTGACTGTAAAGCCTTTATCTGTTCCTTCTTCTAATGTTACTTCCGTATTATTAGCCAGAAGCACTTTCAGCGAACTGATAGAGCCAGTTGTGGGAACTTCGCCGTTATATTCACGAGAGAAAGTATTGCCTTCTCCTTCTACCAATTCCCAATCGGAGTTATCGCCAGGCTGCACATCCGGATTGTCCAATGTGCCTTTAACGGCTAATTGACAAGATGCTGTCGCATCAGCCGCAAATGTATAATTGGTATTATCCGTACTTGTGTTTTCACCCACAGAGAACGTAACCGTATAGGCACCCGGTTTTGTCCACCAATCTTCTACTGTTGGTGTTACAGTTGCTACTAAATTGCTTGGCGTAACCGTCTCTTGACCAATCACACCATTCACCTTCACATATTGATCCCAATTCGTATTAAAGTCGGGTTCCGTCTCTCCTGTGATTGATTTAACCTCATTGGAAGCAGCCAATGTCAATTCTTTGGGGTTTACGGTCAGATCGCCTGTTACTGTCAATTCGTTTGCATTATCAGCAAAGGATATTTGGCTATTTGTTCTCGCCTTTATCTTGATGCTTGAATAAGTGCCTGCTTCTTTGATTTCAGGAGAGGTTTCATTGCTGGCCATTTTGGGCTCGCTTGTCTGTTCACCTACTTTTGTGAAAGAGAACTCGCTAATGTAATAATGTACATTCTCTTTTACGGGAACGGCGGGTTGGTCTTCTATCACATCTCCGTTTTCATCCACTAATTGAGCAGTTACCTTCAGGCTATGTTCCGTATTTCCGTTTCCTTGCGTGCGAGTATTATTATGGACTTGCCCATCATACGTATGCGTTCCCATAATCTCTACACTTGTGATGCGGAGATTTCCGGAATGAACTGTTACATTCACTTTTACCTCTTTCTCTTCGCCATTGTCACCCACTTTTACCTTTACTTTTACATCGCCTTCCGTAGAAGTCCAATACGATTCTGTATCTAACAACTTCGGTGTACCTACCAATACATTGGTCGAACCTTCTGCATCAGAGAAACTGACTTCGCCCAAACGCTTCTTTGCTTCCTCGCTCAATACCAATTCAAACGTCAAAGAAGAAATAATGTCTTCGGGAGAAACGAGAATGGCTGGTGCATCCGAATCATCTCCGACAGCCCATGTATGTCCACTGGCAACAGTGATATTCCTCTCATTTTCCACCCAAACCGTTTGGCCTTTGTAAAGAACTTTATCTGTAGAGTCATCTATTGCCCCGTCCGGTATCTCTATCGTTTTTGACGCTTCAATAGATGTATTATTATTATACCATCCCATGAAGTAACTTTCATCACAACTTACATTGTTTGGAAGTGAAATCGATTCCTCCACGCCTGGGCCAAAGTAAGTATCTTCCAATGCACTTGGATAGTTTGTATGAGAATGATCTCCATCCCCCGTATCTTCCGGATCTTCTATTTTACTGTCTGTAATCTCTACTCGATATGCAACTACGTCATCTTTATTTTCTATGCCTGGAGCATAAATCTGCATACCGACAGGAACATTGACTGTCCCTTCAAGTGTTGCATTGCCGTCTGCACCAACGACCAAAGTATTATTCAAATCATTCGGTATAGTAACTGACGGCGTTGTTCCTTCCGAATCGGCTGGAGCTACAATAACTTCTGGAGTATTTGTAACAGAAGAACCGTATCCATTACCTATTTTATCACCATTTTGAGCTTGTGCATTAACAGTTCCGCCAGTGATAGTGATATTCGTACAAGTACCGCCATTACCGCCTCCGATACCTGCACCATTTCCATCAGTACTAATAGTTGTGCCATCTGATGTTGTGCCATCAAAATCTGTATCAGTCGTTACATTACCACCTTTAATAATGATAGTTCCTGAAGTAGATTGTTCAGATGCATTATATCCACCACCAATGCCTGCGCCGTACGAAGTTTGTCTCGAAACTTGAGCATAACTATAAGCCACAATTGTACCGCTTTCAATAATGATTGTACCAAAATCTGGTTCTACACTATCTCCACCAATACCTGCGCCATAAGTGTAGCTGTTATTTGAGTTATTCCAAGAACCTGCCTTTAACGTTCCGTTTGTTCCCCCTTTAAGAATTAGCTTGGCATTAGGCTTTACATTAATACCAGCTCGCATACCACCGCTTGATAATTCACAATCTCCGTTCCAAATTAAAGTGACTTCTGCGCCGTTTTGTATTTCCAGAGCACAACGATTGGGATAGACCGTTCCACTACTTGCAGACAAACTATTATCCAAAGAAGCATCTACATGCAACCCTGTTGCTAATGTAATGGTTGCTTTCACATTTTCTTTCACAGTAATTTGTGCATTATTGCTTCCTCCTTTTATTGTATAATTACCAGTAGAAGATATTTCTACAGTATTGCCTTCGGATGCAATATTGCCATGTTTCGCTTCATAGCCTGACCCGGTTTTAGTACCAAAGTTTTCTTGAGCTATATTTGTAATATCAATCTCCGTCGGAGTCTGCCCCCAAACCGCACCACTAAGCGTTGCTAAGAACGCGATTAAAAAAGTAAAAAGTTTCCTTTTCATAATACAATAATTTATTTGTGAATGGATTAATAATTAATTAACTATCTTCGTCAGTAGCATTTATTCCACACACCATGATTATGAAAAGACATAAAAAAGTGCGGGCGAGTTGTTTATTATCAAGTTGGGGGCATCGGCAAACGCCCATCTTACCAATAATGAAACAACAGCCCGCACTCTATGCTATTAAATACACTTTCCCCTAAAGAAAATTTATAGCACGAGCGCAAGCATTTCTTGTTTATTATTCTGGTAAGATAAATTTTGCCGATTTTCCAACTTAGAATAATATCGTAAATGCTTTAACTCAGTATGTCAATCCCAAAGATTCCGCCGAATCTTCTGAGGGATGCCGCAAATATAGGAAGGATATTTGGAATAACCATGAAATAAGAAAAGAAAAATGAAAAAATATTTTCAAAGGGAATGGAGAATGGGTTTAGTCTATGGGATACAAATCATTTTTCACCAAGTCATAAAAGGCTTTGACTAATTCTTGCAAGCGGGAATTTTGCCTATTCACAAGGGAGTAGCAAACTGGATTCCACGTTCTTTAGCTAATTGTTTCACATCTCCGCCTTTTTGAATACAATCCCGTATTGCCCGCTTATCTTCCAATACCCTTTGGAAAATAGACTTTGTCTTTTGTTTTATCTTCTTCTCCATCTTGTGTTTGCTTATAGTTTGGACAAATATAAGAATGATAATCGGAATAACCATAAAAAAGCAAAGAAATTTCAAATGGATAGGGAAAATAGCCGGAAAACATAGTTATCCCTTCCAAAAACGACGGCGTGAATCCGGACAATTATAACTATGAATGGAAACGATTATAGTTATGAAATGACAGATTGATAGGCATAAAAAAGCCGGGTTCGCCTCTCGGTGAAGTTCGCCCGGCCATAGATATGAAGAAGTATATTTCGTCAATTACGGAATACCAGTCCTTCGCCGAAGCAATCGACGATGATAGGACGTTCGCGGTTCACTTTGCCACCCAATATCTCTTTCGACAACTCATTGAGGACATAGTGCTGGATGACTCGTTTGACGGGACGAGCACCGAATTGCGGGTCGTAGCCTTCGTGGCTGATGAAGTCCAACGCTTCGTCTGTGAATTCCAGTTTCATACCGTTGTTCTCGACCATCTTCTTGACCTGGTTGAGTTGCAAGCGGACAATCTGCTTGATTTCATCTTCGGTCAACGGCGTAAACATGATGATTTCGTCGATACGATTCAGGAACTCAGGGCGAATGGTCTTCTTCAGGAGCTCCAAGACTTGCGCCTTCGTATTGCTGACCACCTCTTGCCGGTTGGCATCGGTCATCTTTTCGAAGTTTTCCCGGATAAGCGAGGAGCCCATGTTGCTGGTCATGATGATGATGGTGTTCTTGAAGTTCACCGTCCGGCCCTTGTTGTCGGTCAAACGCCCGTCGTCCAATACCTGAAGCAAGATGTTGAATAC